>URTO01000031.1 GCA_900550745.1 uncultured Desulfovibrio sp.
GGCCTTAGCCGTAGATCCCGTCAATGGAAACACCGGATAAAAAAGCCGTATTTTCACCATGCTGTGGAGATGAAACAACCACATACTATGACAGAGCCTTTCCAGTTTTCCCCTTGGCGGGATCCACGGCTAAGGCATTTTTCTAGTTATCCATTTGGAATTTAAAGGAAAAGCATCAACCATTTCCTATGACACAGCCACTGGAAAAAGGCTGTATTTTCCACCGCACTGTAGAGATGAAACAACCACATACTATAACAGGGCCTTATGAATTATTCCTTCGGAATTTCAGAAAATCAGACATCAACCATTTTCTATGATACAGCCTTCGGAAAAGGCCGCTTCCCCAACGGCCCATAATATGCCGGGATACGGTCAACCGCTTCTGTCAGAAGAAACTCGCCTTTCCCGATCCACGCCTTGAGCGTATCGGCTATTTCAAGGGAAATCACATGGCTGGTCAGAGGCACGGTCGGGATCTTGCGGCCCTGGATTTCCACCTCGCCGGAAAGCAGGTCGGAGAAACGCACATGCTGGATGATCCGGGGCAGCCCATTGGGGTAGTCATACCCGTAATCCTTCACGGGCATCAGGATGTCCTCGTTGGAAACCCCGGTGAAGGCCGCCATTTCCTCATTGAGGATCGGGATCGGAATCCCCACGCCCACTGCCAGCGAAACGCCGTATCCGGTGAGGGACAGGCCGCGCAGGTAGCGGGGCTTCATACCCTTGAGGTCGCCGCGCACCATGAGCGTGCCCGATCCGCTGAGGGGGAGCCCTTTTTCGGTACGCTGGGGTGAGGGGTCGTGCTGCGTGCCCGCACCGATGACGTAACCTTGCCCGCCTCCGAGGAAAATGCGCGTCCCGGTGCCGATGGTGCGGAACCACGGATCATTGAACAGCGGCGAGAGGCAGCCCGCCGTGGCAAAGTTCACATTCCGCATGTCCGGCTTGAGCGGCCCCATGTACGTATAAATGGTGCGGCTGGTGCAGTTCACCGCCGCATTGTAATTCTGGTAGCAGTTGCGCGGGTTCAGAAGCTGCGCGAAAGCCAGATCCGCCAGCGTGATGGTGCGGTCGAGGGCCCGGCGGGGGTAGCAGTCCGTCCCGTATGAAGCCGCCCGCAGATGGACGCTGCGCCCGGCTACGAGATCTTCGATGACGTGTGCGCCGCCGTATTTGAACTGGCCCGGATAGACCTTGTTCTGGGGATCGTCTTCGGGCAGCTCGGTAGCGCCGAGATAGGCGTCCACGGCGGCAAGCCCGGCATAGGCGGGGACGTCGTTCATCCAGACCTTAGTGGTGCGGATCTTCGGCGGTTCGGGCTGGCCGATATTGAACAGCAAGCCGGACGAGCACATGGGCGAGAACGTGCCCGTAGTCACCACGTCGACTTCACGGGCGGCTTTTTCCGGGCCCATGCGCCGGACGGCCTCGACCATTTCCTCGGCGTTGAGGACTACGGCCTTGCCTTTTTTGATGCGCTCGTTGATTTCCGCAATTGTCTTGATAACCTTGTGAGAAAACACGATAGTTTTCCTCGGCAGATGGTTGGTTCCCTCGGCGGGCGCGGTTCGGTTCGTTTGCCCTTTACCGTTATCATACCCCCTTCCGCCAGTCCATGACCGTGCTGGGGCGGGGGATTCGCCTTTCCGATGCCTTTTGAAAGGGTTCGGATGCGCTTTTTGGCCCGTTATGGCGTCATGCCCATTGAAAGTGCCGATGTCCCGTGCCGCGGCTCAGGGAAGACGCCCCAGCGGTGGAGAGGCGGGCCATAGCTTGGCGGACGGCACGGCTTTATGATACTACCCCAGCTTGAAACCATACCAATGGTGTCCATCACCAAGCAATGGAGCATACATGAACCTTTCCAAATACGAACATGCGGAGCGCAAGGAGGCCGAAGCCTCCAAGGATGCCCCCGAAACCCCGCAGGACGGCGGCGCGGAACAGAAGCACCACACGCTGTTCGGCAAGCAATTCACTGAAAAAGAGCAGAAGACCTTATTCCTCTACCTCGTCATCGGCATCGTCCTCATGGAGCTCGCGGTAACGGTGGGCGCCATCATCATCAGCATCACCAACGCCCAGCCCTCGTCCAGCGGCGTGCCGCACTTCCAATTCCCGTGGATAGGCTATCTGGTCGCCGTGGTCATGGTTCCCGTGCTCGCCATGCTGCTGGTCAACCTCGTGAGCCTCGGCTTCTCGCGGGGGGCGCGCGGCGGCGAAGACGTGAACCTTGAAGGCGTCCCGCAGCGGATGCAGACGTTTTACGCGCTGGTCCGGGGAGCGCCCACGGTGATCCTGTTCGCGGGCTTCGTGCTCATGTGCGCCGCGATCTACTATCTCGACGGGGTGATGAGCCTGCTCCTGAAACTGGGGGAAAACTTCCATATGGTCGCCATATGGGTCGTGGGCGGCTTCGCCGCAGCCTGGATCATCAGCTATGTCGTCCGGGCGTGGATGCACTACAAAACCAAGCAGATGGAAGCGGAATACGCATTCCGCCACGAAGTGCTGGAACGTACCGGCATGGTCATCCTCGACACCAGGCACGCGCCGACCACGGAACTGCGCATGCTGCCCTCCGTCCCCGGCGGCCAGTCCGGGGCCCTGCCCCCCGCCGTGGATGTGGACGCTTCAGCCGCGCTTCCGCCCTCCGAAGGGGATGCGGCGCAGGAGGATCCCTCCCAAACGGCCGTGGACATCGACGGCGGGAAAAAATAGCGCTTCCCTCACGCGCCCGGAAAACTTTTCCCGCGAACGGACATTACCTCAATAAAACAGGCCCGCTGCCCCACCAAAAACCATCACGGCGCACAGCCCATCAACCAAACGGCAAGCCCTTCCGTCCATACATCGGAGGGGCTTGCCGTTTATGAAGTGAGGATGAGGTGGACGGGAGGGGATTCTCCCGAAGAAAAAAGGAAGGAATCTTTCGCCCAAAAGGGCACGGCGATCAGCGCCCGCCTTAAGGGTCTCCTCCCACCCGCATGATGCGTTCATGGCATTGAGAGGAAAGGGGGGAATCCCCGGCTTCCGCCTTTGGGTGAGGATTCCCCCTTCATCATACGCCTACTGGATCTTCTTGTTGCCTTCCCACATCTGTCCGGCCTTCGGCAGGGGCTTCAGGTACGCGAACCACGGATGGGTCTTGAGGTATTCGGGGTCCTGCTGGAGCTTGCGGCTCATCTTGAGGATGGGCGGCACGATCTGCTTGATGTCGCCTTCCAGCTTCGGCGCGATGCCGTAGTTGGTGGCCTTGAGCGCCGCATTGACGGCGTCCTGGCTCAGGGTGATGGAACTGGTCAGGGTGTCGAGGGCCTTGGCGGGGTTATGGAACCCGACGCTGTTTTCGGCGGACACGAAATCCCAGAACATCTGGCCCTTGCGGACGGCTTCCTTGGCCCGGATGATCAACTGATCATAATCGGCGGGCTTTTCTCCGGCGTACTCAAGGGCAAGGCGCACGGCTTCGTGGGCGCGCACGGAGTATTCCTGCGCCACGAGAAGCTGCTTATAGGTCTTGTCCTGCGTATATTCGATGCGCCCGCGCAGGTAGGCAGCCGTCTTGTCGGCATGGCACTGGCGGCAGGCGCGCAGTTCGGGATCACGCAGGGGCGAAGTCCACCAGTGGCTGGACATCTTCTTGCCTTCCTCACGCTGGTACGGCATGTGGCAGTCGGCGCAGGACACACCGGCGGCGCCATGCGGGCCGTCGATCCACGTTTCATAGTCGGGATGCTGCATCTTCAGCATGGGCGTTTGGGAAACGGGGTGCACCCAGTCGGCGAACTTGCCCTTGAAGCCGGGCATGTCCACGTTGCCGTTGTCTTCATACACGCTGTAGATGGCTTCGGGCGTGAAGCCGTTCTTCCACGGGAAGACAGGGCGCTTCGCGGGGCCGTGTCCGGGATCGTTGAAGTAGTATTCCACATGGCACTGGGCGCACACGAGCGAACGCATCTCGCTGCGGGGGAGCTTTGCGGGGTCCTTGCCCACGGACTTCAGATAATCCTTGAGCGGCTCGCTGTAGAGCTGGAGCTGCATGTTTTCGGCGTTGTGACAGGTCGCGCAGCCGATGGAGTCGTCATCCGTGACTTCCGTGCGGAACTGGTTGAAGTCCTTGGCCCAGAAATCGTCGCCGTACTGCTTGATCCACTGCACCATCTTGGGGGTCTTGCAGTTCCAACAGGTGGCGGGCATCCCGCCCTTTTCGCCGTACCGGTTGATGCGGTCGATTTCGAGGATGTCGTGGATCGCATACGTGTGGCCGCGCGCTTCACGGTATTCGTACATGAAGGGATAGCCGAGCCACAGGTTCTTGAGATAGGGCTGGGCCGCCTGCTTGTAGCCTTCGGGCAGCGGGTTCACGTCGTCGTTCTTCATGAAGTTGACGGAGCCCTTGTACTTGCTCATGAACGTGGATTCGTTGTTGCGGTCGTAGCTGGCGGCCTGAAGGGGAAAGTCCTTGCGAAACGCCGAGGTCTTGTTGTCGTCGGAGTCCTTCAAGCCCGTCTTGTAGACCGGGGTCTTCAGTTCGGCTGTGGACACGTCGTCACAGCCCGCGGCAAGCCCCAAGGCGGCGCACACCGCCGCCAACCTGATCAAAGTGCAGAATACACGGCTATTCATCGGCCACCATCCTTGTGCTGATGGGCTTCATGCGCATGTGCTGCGCACTACGGTGACAGTCGACGCAGTAGGGCTTGGCGTCCATGCTGGCGACATTCTCGTTGGTTGCAAAATGACAGGCCTTGCAGTTCGCGTTGACGACGTCCTTCGTCGCCATGCCCGCCACGATGGGAAGCTCCACATCGCCAAAGGTATTCATATAGAAATCCCTGGCGCCTTCCTTCGCCTTAAAGGGCAGCTTCGGCAACAACGCCGCCGGAGCGTGACATTCGTTGCAGGCCAGCTTGGCATGGGGGGACAGCTTGTGCGTCCGTGCGGCCTGTTCCATGATATGACAACTGGAACAGAAGGGACGCGCATCCGTCACCCGCATACCCCAAGCCAGCCCTGCCAGCACGAGCACGCCCAGCGCAACGCCGCCCAGCAGCATCTTCAACCACGGGCACTTGCGGGGTGACTCCTCAGACATTCTTGCCTCCTCTTGCAACAGATACCAAAACCGCCTTGGCGGGCCGTCTCCCGGCGCGCCGCGAACGGCAATCCTCTCAGCCCTTCTATCAAAAACCATGCCGGGATTGCGCCTTTTCGTACAAGATGCAATCCTCTTGAAATGACAAAGGATACCTGAGCGGCAAAAATGAAGAGGGGGTTCTATCCTTCCTTTTCCCTTGCTACAGTATGGTTTTTATGACAGCTAGTCAGAAAAAACTGACAACTTGTCCGATTCAGACAACCTGTTAAGAATGATTCCTCTTTTATCATAGCCCAAACGCCGCCCCGCCGGTTCGAGAGAGCAAAAACGGTGCGGGGGGCGGCAGGCACCGGGCAAGCCGTCCATAATTTCAGGGATGCGGACAGCCGGAACCACGGATTCCCCTGCCTCCGTTCCTGAGAGGAGCCTTCCATGTCCACGTTCTCATGGCGCGTGCTGCGCCTTCCCCTGCTGATCACCCTGCTCTGGGGGCTGCTGCTGTTTACGTTGTTCCGCTGGACCGCCCAGCGCGAGGACGAGTACACCACGGGGCTGGCCCGCATCCAGACGGCGACGCTCTTCTCCAGCATCGTGGATACCCGCAACTGGAACGCCAACAACGGCGGCGTCTGGGTCCGCGAGCACTCCGGCTGCCCCGCCAACCCGTGGCTGCCGGAGGAGGAACGCACCCTCCGCGCCGAGGGCGGCACGACCCTCGTGAAGGTCAACCCCGCCTATATGACCCGGCAGATCGCGGAAAGCTTCACCTCCACGCTGGCGGGCTTCCGCATTTCCAGCCTGTCCCCGAAGCGCCCGGAAAACCGGGCCGATCAGTGGGAAACCGGGGCCCTGCTCTCTTTTGAAAAGGGCGGGCACGAGCTTTTCGATCTCGTTTCCGACGAGGAGGGCATGCGTTACCGCTATATGGCCGCCCTGCCCGCCAAGGAAAGCTGCATCCAGTGCCATCAGGACAAGAAGGTCGGCGACGTGCTCGGCGGCATCAGCGTGTCCATCTCCGCCGAGCCCCTCTTTGAAGCGGCGACCGAACGCAAGCGCACCACCGGGCTCGCATTCGGGATCATCGGGATCATCGGCATGGTGGGGATCGGCGGGGCCACGTTCCAGATCAACCGCAAGAAGGAGCTTGCCGAAGCCGCCAACCGCACCAAGAGCGCCTTCCTCGCCAACATGACCCACGATATGCGTACCCCGCTGACCGGCATCCTCGGCATGGCCGAACTGCTGGAACGCGAAACGCAGGATTCGCGCCACCGCTATCTGCTTGCCAACCTTCGGAAGGCCACCGGCAGCCTGCTTGCGGTCGTCGACGGCATCATGCGCTATTCCCTGCTTGAGGCCGACAGGCAGCCCACCTGCTGCGCGCCGTTCTCCCTGCGCGCCGAGCTCGACGCCTGCATCGCCGTGCTGCGCCCGGCCTGCGCCAGCCGGGACATCCGGCTTTCGCTCGTGACGGACGACGCCGTCCCCGACAGGCTCATAGGCGACGGTTTCCGGCTGCGCCAGGCGCTCGGCAACCTGCTCGGCAACGCGGTGAAATTTACGGAAAAGGGTTCCGTGACCCTGCGCGTCACCAGGTCGGAAACGCAGGCCTCCGAGGGCTGGTGCGCGCTGTCCTTCCAAGTCATCGACACCGGCAGGGGCATCCCCCCGGATGAACAGGAACGCATCTTCGAGAGCTTTGAGCAGGGTGCGGGCGTCCGGGATTCGGGCGGCCCGCACGAAACCGGCGTCGGCCTCGGGCTTGCCATCGCCCGCGGCATCGCGCGGCGCTTCGGCGGCGACCTGACGCTCTCCAGCACGCCCGGCATGGGCAGCGTGTTCACCTTCACGGCCCTGTTCCGTCTGGCGGCCGACGCGGACGGCCTGCCGGAAACGCCCGCCTCACCTTGCCCCGCTTCCCCCTCCGCCCTCGCCCAGCCTGAGCGACCCGCGGAAACGGGGACGAGCGGGCGGCTGGTCGTCGCTGAAGATACGGCGGTTACGGCCCTGTTCCTCAGCGAAGCGCTGACGCAGGCCGGATATGCCGCGCACATGGCGAACAGCGGCGAGGACGCCTTATACCTCATCCGCAAGCTGCAGCCCGACGCCGTGCTGCTGGACATGCGCCTCCCGGACATGACCGGGCTCGACATCGCGGGGCAAATCCGTTCCGGAGAACTCGGCGTCGCGCCGGAAACCCCGATCCTTGTGCTGACCGCCACGCTGAACCCCGGCGACGAGGAGGCATTCCGCCGCATGGGGATCAACCGCTGGCTGCTCAAGCCCGTACAGGCCGACAAGCTGGCCTCCGCCGTGGCCGGCCTGCTCCCATCCACCCGCAAGAAACAAGGGGAAACGCCCATGCCCACATCCGAACAGCCTGAACAGCACGCCTCCGTCTTCGATCCCGCCGCCGCGCTGGATGCTCTGGGCGGTGAAGCCCTCCTCAAACGGCTGGCGGGGATATTCCTCAGCGAGGAGCCCAACATCCGGGCCAACCTGCAACGCTTCGCCCTGTCACCGGAAACGCTTCCCGATCTCTGCCCTGAACTGCGGCGTCAGGCGCACAGCCTCAAAAACGGCGCGGGCATGCTGCACCTTGGGAACCTGCGCAAGGCCAGCTCCGATCTGGAACAGGCCGCCGCGTCCCCGGACGGGCAGGACTTTGCCGCCCTGCTGCGCACCGCCATCGAAGCGCTGGAACAGGCTTCCGCCGCTCTTCGCAAACACTGCGGGGCGTAAATATGGCACGTATCCTTGTTGTCGATGACGAAAGCCTGATCCGGGCACTCGTGGCCGATGTGGGGGAGTCCCTTGGGCACGAAGTGCTCACCGCAGCCTCGATCAAAGAAGGGCAAGACCTCGCACAGCGCGGCGTGGACATCGTACTGCTGGACGTCCTGCTCCCGGACGGGGACGGGCTCGCCCATGTGGAAACCTTTTCACAGCTTCCGGGCCGTCCGGATGTGATCATCATTACGGGGCATGGCAACGCCGACGCCGCCGAGTCGGCCCTGCGATCCGGGGCGTGGGAGTATCTGGTCAAGCCGCTCCGCGTCCGCGACCTCTCGAAGGCGCTCATGCAGGCCGTACAATGGCGAAACAGCCGGGACAGCCACCCCCGCAGCCTCCTGCGGCATCCCGACATCATCGGGGAAAGCCCCGCGCTGGCCGAAGCGCTGGAAGCATTGCGGGAAGCCGCCGCAAGCAACGTCAACGTGCTCATCACCGGGGAAACCGGAACCGGCAAGGAACTGTTCGCCAGCGCCCTGCACGCCAACAGCCTGCGGGCGTCCGGCCCGTTCGTCACCGTGGACTGCACCACCCTGCCCGAAACGCTGGTGGAGGCGCATCTGTTCGGGCACGCACGGGGCGCGTTCACCGGGGCAGACAGGGCGCGCGAAGGGCTTCTCGCCGCCGCCGACCACGGCACGCTGTTCCTCGACGAGGTGGGCGAGCTGCCCCTCCCCGTACAGGGCGCCTTCCTGCGGGCGCTGGAGCTGCGCCGCTTCCGCCCCGTCGGTGAAGTGCGCGAAGTGGAAAGCGATTTCCGCCTCGTCGCCGCAACCAACCGGGATCTCGACGACATGGTGAGCATGGATCTCTACCGGAGCGATCTCCGCTTCCGGCTGCGGGGCATGACCATCCATGTGCCGCCGCTCCGCCGCCGCGCCGAAGACATCCCCCTGCTCGCCGAGCACTTCACCGCACGCTACTGCCAGCGCCACGGACTCCCGGACAAGGAGCTGACCCCCGACTGTTACGCGATGCTGACGGACTATTCATGGCCCGGCAACGTGCGCGAACTGCGCCACACCATCGAACGGGCCTGCGCAGCAGCGGGGGACGGCACCCAGCTGTTCACCCGGCACCTGCCCACGGAAATCCGCATCGAACTGGCCCGCAAACGGCTTGTGCCTCTCTCCAAGCCTGAGAAGCCCGCGCCAGCCGAACCTCTCCCGAAACCGGAACCCTCCACGCAGCCCCGGAAGCCCGAAACCTTCCCCACCCTGCGCGACATGAAGGCCAAAGCCGAGCGCGATTACATCGCCGGGCTGCTCGCCGCCTGTCTGGGGGACGTCCGCCGCGCCGCCGGGATTGCCGGCGTTTCACGCGGGCACTTCTATGAACTGCTGAAAAAATACGGGTTGGACAGGTCGTCTTCCATTCCGAAATTTCCAGCCGTTTGACGCCGGAATCAGAGGCCCTTTCAATTGGAACGCCACTGCTTCAAAGCCCGGAAACGTTGGGCCGTGTCGTCAAGTAGATATAATCTATTGAAATCATTTCATTACCCTTCAAGCCATAAAAATATTATTTTAATATTTTCAAATAGTTATATACAAAATGACGACACGGCCTAGGGCGTGTTCACACTATGCCGAGTTTTTCCAATGACTGAAACGGGTTGGAAGGAACATTCAATATCGCGCGAAAGTGGATATAACCATGTGTAAAAAATACTTTTTTGTTTGTGTAAACAGGCCCTAGCGGGAAGGTGATGCCCTCTGTGGACTGGAACGGTTGAGCGGGGAAACGGGAATACGTTCAGCGCCCACGGGGGAAACCGCGAATAGCCTGCAAAGGGGAGCCCTTTCGCCGTCAGACGGCACCACTATGCGAGAGGCCGACTAATCTTCATCCTTAAACCATGTATCGGGATCGTAGCTGGCCGTATCCTTACCCGCCAGATAGTCGTCCACGGCATGGACGATCAGCTTATAGTCCGCCATACGCCGCTTTTCCAGCGCCTGATCGCGGGGGATGATCAGCTTGTCAGGATTGACGAACTGCCCTTGCTTTCGGATACGGAAATCGAGATGGGGGCCGGTCGCCGTTCCCGTCGCCCCCACATAGCCGATGGTTTGCCCCTGCCGTACCCGTTTGCCGTTTTTCATGTTTTTGGCAAAACGGGACATATGCCCGTAGAGCGACTCCAGCCCGTTGTCGTGGCGGATAATGATCTGTTTGCCGTAGCCTCCGGCCCGCCCGATCTTGGTAATGACCCCGTCGCCTACGGCCATAATGGGGGTTCCGGTGGGGGCGCCGTAATCAATGCCCTGATGGGGCCGGGTGTTGCCGAAGACCGGATGCCGGCGCGCCATGCTGTAACGCGATGTCACGCGCAGGAACGAGAGCGGGGCTTTGAGCAGTTCCCGGTGGAGGTTGTCGCCTTCCGCATTGTAGTATGTTTCCCGGCCGCGTTCGTTGTGGAACAGATAGGCCGTATACAGTTTGTTTTGATTGGTGAATTTTGCACCGAGCACGCGCCCATACCCCTCAAACGCATCATGGCGGAAACGCTTTTCCACCAGAACCTCGAAGGTATCGCCTTCCCGCAGATCGCTGATGAAATTGATTTCGGAAGCGAAGACCTTCGCAAGGGCAATAGCCAAGGCTATACTTTCGCCCTGCTCGGTCACGGCTTCGGAGAGTGTGCTTTTGATCCCGCCTTTGATGACCGCCAGTGAAGTCTGGTAATCGATCTCTTCAAGCCGGGCGGCAAAACGGTCGTCCTTCTTCTCGACGACGAGGTATCTTTCCTGATTGATTTCGTACTTGAAACACCGGAATGCCTTGGTTTGCGGATCACGGACAATAGCAAAGGGCTGGCCGAAACGAACCTTGGTCAGGGCATATACCGGCTTGGCCGCCGCGAGCAGATCGGCAAGCTCGTTTGCATCCATCCAGTCACCAAGGATTTTTCCCGCCGTGTCGCCTTTCTGGATCTCGCTGCGGAGGATTTCCCCCTGTTCAGGGTTCTGTTCGATGGTGTAGCGCGGATTATCCTCATAGACTTCAGGTTGTTCGGTGTTTTCCTCCCCGGTTTCCTCGTTGTGCGCTTCCGTGCCCTCGTCTTGCTCGAATCCATCTATGGCATGTTCGGGAGACAGGGACAACATGCCTTCCACATGGGAAATCACGTTTTCGAGGGGAGCTGGAAGCGGTTCGGCATCATCACGGAACCGGAGAAGCAGCGCGAGGCTGAGAAGGACAAGGCATAGGGAGATGATGCTCCATAAAATCCGTCGCATGGGCAGACACCTGAATCATTGCAAACGTGTTGGGGTTCGCCGGTCGCCGCACGAAGCCGTTCCCAAAGGATGGAAAGCGGCGGGGGGAGACATTCCCCGGCGCGGCACGAAATATGCCTCATACCCTATTCAAGCGGAACAACCTACCGTTTTTTTGGTAAAAATATTTTTACAAAGAGGTTCCTGCCGGATCTGTTCCACA
>URTO01000032.1 GCA_900550745.1 uncultured Desulfovibrio sp.
GAGCAAACTTTCTCCAGAAAGTTCCCTCCTCCCCCCTCCAACTACGCCACCTAACTCGGAAAATGCTCCATGAACCGGCGCTCGGCATCGGCGGTGCCGATGAGGACAAGCACCGTATCGGGCTTCATGGGCGCGTTGGGGTCCGGGGGCACGCGCAATACGCCCTGACTCTTCAAGGCGACCACGTTGCAGTCGGTCTTTTCGCGGATGCGGCTGTCGCGCAGGCACAGGCCGACGAGGGCCGGGGGAGCCGTCACCCGGAAAATATTCAGACCTTCGGTCAAAATGGTCACCCGGCCGGGACTGAGCAGGTTGATGATCGTGCTCGCCGCCATCGAAGCGTGCGACATCACCAGATTCGCCCCGGCATTGTACAGGGAGGCCACGTTGCGATCGAGCGTTGAGCGGCTGAGGATCTGTACGTCAGGCCGCAGTTTGCGGCAATAGATGGTCAGATAGATGTTCAGGTCGTCGTCATGCGTGGTCACGATGACGGACGGGGTTTCCATGATGTGCGCCCGCTGGAGCACCGCCAGCTCCCCGGCATTCCCAAGGATATAGCGTGGATCGTCCGGCGGCACGAGCCGGGGGTTCTTCTCGACGAGGCAGAACGGCAGGCCGCGGCGTTCCAAGGCATCCGCCGCCGCTTCCCCAACCTTGCCGCCGCCGAGGATGAGCACGGGCGTCCGGTTCGCCTTGCTCCACCGTTCGGCCTTGCGGTCATAGGCCTCAAGCTGATCCGCCGTCCCCGCGAGCAGCAGGATGGAAGCCTCGTCGATCCGGCTGTCCGGGCGCGCGGACATATAGGAGTTGCCTTCCCACAGCCCGGCCACGTTGAGGCCGAAGCGTTCGCGGAACCTGCACTCACGCAGCGTCTGCCCCATAAATTCGGTATGGATGACCGGGGCCTCGGCAAGGCACAACGTCCCGAACCGGGCAATGATGTTCGACTGGGCGCGGGTTCCGTAAACGCGGCGGGCAAGGCTCCGCCCAAGCATCTCAGTGAACGAATAAACGTGGTCGCACCCCGCCAGCATGAGGATGTTCATGGCCTCCGGGTTCTCCGCGCTGGCGGCGAGCAGGGTTGACGGCGCAACTTCGCGCACCGTGGAGGCGATGTTCGTATTCCGCAGATCCCCTTCGAGCGCGGCGACCAGCGCGGCCTTGTCCGCCCGCAGGTTCCGGTAGGTGTTGGCGTCGTCGAACTCGCCGGTCACCACATTATAGCGGTTGTCATACAGCTCCAGCGCGTGCTGCCCGTCCGGTACAAGGATGACGTACGGATAGTTGTGCTGCCGGAGCTTGCGGGCCACGCTCAGCGAGATGTCGTTGTCGCCCACCAGAACCGTATGGCCGCTGGTATCGGACGGCAGGGAGCGCGGCTTGCGCTTGTTGTTGTATTCCTCGATCCACGGCTGGTACACGAAACGGATGAACGTAAACGGCATCACGATCATGATGAGGATGATGCCCGACACCAGCACGATGATGGAGAACAATTTCCCGATGTCGCTCGTGAAGGTGATGTCCCCGAACCCCAGCGTGGACATGACGGTCAGCGTCCAGTAGACGCCGGTGATATAAGAATAATCCCGCCCTTCATAGGCCATGATCTGATGAAACACGATGCTGAACAGCGCCACCAGAACGGTCGTGAACAGCAGGAAGCCGATCACGATGCGCTGATTGCGGCGTCCCGTGGTCTGGGTCAGGAGCGCCGGAAGCAGGGTCAGGAGCAGTTTCATGGTCAGCGCCCGTAGCTGTCTTCAAGACGCACGATGTCGTCTTCCCCAAGGTAGCTGCCGGACTGGATCTCAATGATGACCAGCGGGATCATGCCGGGGTTCTTGAGCCGGTGCACGGTGCCGAGAGGAATGTAGGTAGACTGGTCTTCATGGTACAGGAGCACCTTGCCGCCAACGGTGATCTCGGCCGTCCCTTCGACCACCACCCAGTGCTCCGCCCGGTGGTGGTGCTTCTGGAGCGAAAGCTGGCCGCCCGGCTTGACGATGATGCGCTTCACCTGGAAACGCTCGCCCCTCGCCAGCGTTTCGTAACTCCCCCACGGGCGGTAGACCAGCGGGTGGTTTTCCGCCTCGCCGCGCCCCTGCGCTTTCAGGGACTCCACGATTTTCTTCACGTCCTGCGTGCGGGCGCGATCCGCCACCAGCACGCTGTCCGCCGTCTCCACGACCACCAGATCCGATACGCCGAGCGCGGCGACCATCCGCTTGGAGGCGTGCAGATAGCAGTTTTCCGCGCCTTCGGCGTACACATCCCCCACAAGCACGTTGCCGTCCCCGTCATGCGGGGCGGCTTCATAGAACGCCTCCCATGACCCGAGATCGCTCCAGTCCGCGGTCAGGGGAACCACGGCGGCCCGGCCCGTCTTTTCCATCACCGCGTAGTCGATGGAGTCGGCGGGCGAACTCAGGAAAGCGCCGGCGTCGGGGCGGATAAAGTCATGATCGGCGTGATGCCCTTCCCACGCCGCCCTGCACGCCGCATGGATGCCGGGGGCATGCAGGGCCAGTTCTTCAAGGTAGACGGAAGCGCGGAACAGGAACATGCCGCTGTTCCACAGATACCCCCCATCCGCCAGCATGGCCTCGGCTCTGGCGAGATCCGGCTTCTCCACAAAACGCGCCACGGCATACCCGCCCGCGGGCAGCGCCTCTCCCAAGCGGATATACCCGAACCCTGTCTCCGGCGCATCCGGCGTGATGCCGAACGTAACGATACGCCCGGACTCGGCGCAGGCACGGGCTTGCGCCACGGCTTCGGCAAAAACGGCCTGAGGTTTCAGCACATGATCGGACGGCAGCACCAGCAGCAACGGATCGTCGCCGCCGGACAACGCCGCGAACGCCGCCAGCGCAATGGCGGGCGCGGTATTCCGTCCCTTGGGCTCCAACAGAATAGTCCCGGATACGCCTTTCTGCTGCAAGGCCGCCGCCACATAAAAGCGGTGCTCTTCATTGCAGACCACCAACGGATCGGCGCTGTCCGGCAAAGCCGCCGCCCGATCCACCGTATCGCCGAACAGGGTATGCCCTCCCAGATCCATAAACTGCTTGGGATACAACGCCCTGGAGAGGGGCCAGAGGCGGGTGCCGCTGCCGCCGCATAAGACAATGGAACGTAATGTGGACATGAACACTTCCTGTCTCTTTCACTGTAACTGTATGGGATATGAAACACGCCCCGCCGAAGACGGCAACAGCCGCACGGAGGCCCCGGCCAGCGGAGAGAAGCGGAAAGGCCAACCCCACGCGGCCCGCTCCGCCGCAAATCCGCACGGAACCATGAAACCACAACCCGTTGCCCCGACGCCGGATCGAGACCAGCGCCACGGATGAAAACCAAGCGCAACAGCCGCGCCGTACATCCCTCTTCCAGCGTGCTGAATGCACCAAGGCCGCACGCCCTTGGTCATGGACGGCGGAGGGATATACGCTACGGCGGGAAAGTCGGCTCCTGCGGCCCGGCGTCAAATCGTTTCCGTATCCGGGGTTTTTGCCGAAGGCAAGTTCCAAGGCGGATCCGGAACCGTACAACGCCCGCACCAGTTCGGCAAGGGCCTCGCCGGGCCGCAAACGGAACGCCCCAGCGTATCAGGGAGCGCGTCCTTTTCCATATCCTGTTCCCTGCCCACCCGCCACTTCCGCAATATCCGGTTCCGCCTCTTCAGGAACAACGGCGGCATCTCCAAAGATGCGGCTTGAAGAACGTCTTCCCGCGACAAGGCACGCCATTCGGCATCGTTCATGGCTCCCCGCCCTTGTCCGGCATGCTCCCGGCGGTATCCGCCTTCCCCTGCGGCAACCGCCCGGCACGCCGGACACCACCGGCTCCAGACGGGCGTGCGCACCGGCCTTTACAGCTTCCGGCAGCCGACGGCATCCGCCAGCGGCACGGATCAACGCCGACACCATGACCAACCAGCCTCCCCAACGGTTTTCATCCCCCTGCCGTTACGGGCCACCTACGCCAGCCGACGGTACCCGAAAGGGAAAACGTACCCGACTGGCCGCCCGCACCATGCTTAGGCTGTACGGCGCCCACAGCAGGGCAAGCAGCACTTGATGCCCAAGGCGCATGGGCTGGCGGGGGTTCCCGCTTTTCCCTGCCCCGTCCTTCCGCGCTATTTCAACTTCCCGATGGCCTCACGGATACGCCCCTTGTCCTGCGCATGAATGAGGGCCGCCTCAGGCGCGATGATGCGCCGCATAAGCAGGCGTTCGATGTCGTCATCCATCGTCTGCATCCCCACATTGCGATTGGTCTGCAAAACGCTCGGCAACTGAAACGTCTTGTTCTCGCGGATCATGTTCCGCACGGACGGGATGCCGAATAGGATTTCCAACGCGGGCACCCGGCCCTTTTTGTCGGCCCGTTTGAACAGCGTCTGCGCGATGATCGCCTGAATCGACTCGGAAAGGCTCGTCCGTATCTGCGCCTGCTCCTCCGGCGGGAAGACCTCGATGATGCGGTCGATGGTCTTGGGAGCGGAGATGGTGTGCAGGGTCGCAAACACGAGATGCCCCGTTTCCGCCGCTTCGAGGGCGAGGGAAATGGTTTCGAGATCGCGCATTTCACCCACAAGGATGATGTCGGGATCCTCGCGCAGCGCGGAACGCAGCGCCGTGCCGAACGAAAGGGTATCGCGCCCGATCTCGCGCTGGTTCACGAGGCAGCCCTTGGATTGATGCACGAATTCGATGGGATCTTCAATGGTAATGATATGGTCGCGGCGCTTGGTGTTCGCATAATCCACGAGCGCGGCCAGCGTGGTGGACTTGCCGCTCCCGGTGGGGCCGGTCACAAGCACGAGGCCCTTGGGCAGCAGGGCCAGCTCGCGCAGCATGATCGGAAGCCCCAGCTCCTCAACCGTGCCGATGCGCTGCGGGATTTCGCGAAACACCGCGGAAATGCCGCGGTTCTGCCGGAAAAAGTTGGCACGGTAACGCGCCAGCCCCGGAACTTCATAGGCGAAGTCCAGATCGCCCGTCCGCTCGAATGCCCGTACTCGCTCTATGGGAACCATTTCACGCAGTACGGCCAAAAGCTCCCCGGCCGTGACAGCCGGAGCGTCCACCCGCACGAGATCCCCATAAATGCGCAGGAGCGGCGGATTGCCCGCCGAAAGGTGCAAATCCGAACCGTGATTGGCGTGCAACAAATGAAAAAGACTGTCTATTTTTGCCATGCATGACCTTCCCGCACGGTTTTTGTTGCCGGAGCGCCCGGTTCTTGGTACATCTCGGCAGGAACAAGGTGCGTATGAAATACGCGAGACGGAAGATCCTGCCATCTCCGCTGAAGGCCCGCCCGCCATTTGTGAACATGCCCACAACATGCTGGGCCCGGCCGCAAAAGGCTTACCGGCAGCCCACGCACCGTTGCCCGATCGGGCATGCCAAAGGAAGGCTCCGCGTGTACCAGACCATCCCCCCGGAATTGCTGCATCCCGAACTGTTCATCCCCGCCGCCACGCTGCTCGGACTCCTGCTCGGCAGCTTTTACAACGTCTGCATCCATCGGTACGCCAGCGGCGAATCCATCCTTTTTCCGCCTTCCCATTGCCCACACTGCCGACAGCGCCTCCGCTTCTGGGAACTCGTCCCCGTCCTCAGCTATCTGCTGCTGCGCGGCCAGTGCGCCCGCTGCCGCAAGCCCATCCATATCCGGTATCCGCTCGTCGAGCTCCTGTCCGGCCTGACGTCCGGCCTTCTGGCATGGCGCTTCGGCCCCACGCTTGCCTTTCCCGTCTATCTCGCGTTCACGGGGATGCTCATCGTCGCCTCAGGCATCGATCTGGAATGCTTCATCCTCCCCGACGGCATCACGCTCGGCGGAACCGCGCTGGCCGTGCCCGCCGCCATCTTCGCCCTCGGCATGGACTGGGCGGACGCGCTCCTCGGCGGGCTTGTGGGCGGCGGGACATTCCTCGCCGTGCTTCTCATCTTCAAACACCTGCGCGGCGTGGACGGCATGGGGTTCGGGGACGTCAAACTCATGCTCATGCTCGGCGTCCTGTGCGGGCCGCTCGGCCTGCCGCTGATCACGCTGGTCGCGGGGGTCTCGGCCCTTGCCGCCTTCCTGCTCGTCGCCTGCCTGATGCCCCACGAAGCGCCCTTGCGCGAAATGCCCATCCCGTTCGGCCCGTTCCTGAGCCTCGGCGCGTTCGTACACATCATCGCCGGACAGGAAATCTTCGACTGGTGGATCGGATTCATCACGGGGTAGCGTACAGCGCAAGCACCCTGCGCACGTAACTGCGGGTCTCCTCAAACGGAGGGATGCCGCCGTACTTGTCCACATTGGCGGGCCCGGCATTATACGCCGCCAAAGCCAGCGAAACATTCCCGCCGTACCGATCCAGCATGGATCGGAAATAGCGTACCCCGCCCTCCACATTTTCATCGGGATTGAACGCATCGCGCACCCCAAGATGCCGCTGCGTGCCGGGCATGAGCTGCATGAGCCCGCTGGCCCCGGCCGAAGAGACGGCCTTGGCGTCGAATCCCGATTCGGCCTTGATGATCGCCATGATCAGCCGGGGTTCGACCCCATGCCGCCCGGCATGCCGTTCCACAAGCCGCGCCACGCCGTCCGGCCCCACGGCGCGCATCAGCCGCCCAGTGCTGAACCGCCCGAAAAGCCGGTACCTCCCGTCACCATCCGGCCTGTTCGTCAAAAAAACGGTTCCGTCCTTCCCCACATGCCGGTAAATGGCCACGGACTCCGCAGGCAACGGCTCCGCCGCTTGAACTGGCCGGGCCTCCGGGCGGGCAGCGTGGGGCCGCTGGGGAAGCGTTTTTTTGATGGGAGGCCGCACCACGACCTTCAGCTTGGACGATTCGGCGGCCCCAGCGCCTGAGACGCACAAAAGGCAGCACCCCAGAACGAGGCCCGCCCGTACGGGGAACCCCAACCATAATGGCCTGAGACATTCACCTTTTCGATGGTTTTCCAAAAAATTCATTTTGAATTTCATATAGTTGAAATGCGGCGTTCATTGCAGCAGCGAATGTCTCACAAGGGCCTGGGCCTCTCGTCTTTCGGAACAGCCTGTGTTACCACTATTTCCAACCGTAACGAGCCTCCCGTCAAAAGACAAGGAGCGTGTCCCGCACCTGTCCGGCGACGCCAAGGGAAAAGGGCCGCCCATGAAAAAACGCACGCATCTCTCCCTCGGATGGCTTGCCCTGCTCACACTGGCGTGCGGGGTGGAACCGCTTATCGTGGACGGCACGCCCTCAGGCGGTGCGCCGTTGTCCCGCATGGTGTCCGGCATACGGGAAACGCTGCCCCCAACCCCCTCCCCAGCCAATGCCGCCCCTCAACAGATGTACATCTGGAAAGATGCCTCCGGGGTCACGCACATCAGCGAAACGCCGCCTTCCAAACCGCCCGCGGGCAAAGTGGAGGAGTACCGGTTCTCGCCGCAGCCTTCAGCCGCACAGCCCGGCCCTGTTGCCCCCCTTGGGAGACCGAGCCTTGAGCATCAGCCATCCGCCGAACGGGAAAAGGCCGCCGCTGAAGCCCGGAACAGGCTCCGGCAGCAAATCGGACAACTGCAAAAGGAACGGGGGCAGCTTGAAAAGCAATTATACCGAGCACGAGCCACGGGCGACGGCTACGCGCAGATCCGTTTCCGCACCTTGCTGGAACAGAACCGGGAGGCGCTGGAAAAGCTCATCCCCCAACAGTGACAGATGCCATGCAGCCACCCTCCCGCAACGGGTTTACCCTGATTGAAATCGTCTCCGTGCTTGTCGTGCTCGGCGTGCTGGCCTCCCTCGGCGTTTCGGCCTTCCGGGGCCATGACGGGATAACCGCCTGCGCGGAACGGGACAGGCTCCTCTCCCGGCTCGTCCATGCCCGTGCGCAAGGCATGGCGATGGGCGGCGGGCAATGCGTCAGCGTAGGGAGAAACAAGGTGGGCTTCTTCATGAAAGGCAGCCCAACCCTGCCCACACTGCTCAAGGACTATACGCCTTCCACCCCCATCCAGAGCAGCCCCCCGGCTGCGTTCTGCTTCGACGCGGCGGGGCGCGCCTGCGGCGAAGGCAGCCTTGAAAAGCAAAACGGGACGGACATCCTCCATTGCCCTCCCCCACCCCTCACTTCCGCCCCCAACCAAGCATGGGCTTTCGATTTCGGCGGCGGGATCACGCTCACCCTCTTCGCGGAAACGGGGTTCGTCCAATGAACGCGCGCGGCTTTACCCTCATTGAGGCCATCGTCGCCATTATCCTCATGGCAATCATGGGCTTCATGGCGGCGCAGCCCATCGCCACGGCCTTGCGCGGAAGCGCCGAAAGCGCCGGGCAGATCAGGAATCTGACGGAAGCCGCCAGCGTCCTGGAAGAATGCATCGCCTACCTCAACACGGAAACCATGCAGCAAAAAACCGCGGGGCAACTCGCCGACGATTCAGCCTTCAACACCTTCCTGAAAGACAGGGACGCCTCCGCGGAACTCTGGACACCGCCCGGCTGCGAATGGGAAAACCTGCTGATCACCGTCAGGCGCGGTTCCGTGGAGCTTTCCCGTGCGTTCTGATGCCCGCGCCCCGGAACGGGGCTTTACACTGCTGGAAACCGTCTGCACGCTGATCATCCTCGGCGTGCTCGGCTCGCTCGTGCTTTCAGGGTTCGGCACGGCCCTCAGCGGATACACACGGGTGCGTGAGTCCGGGGCATCGTATATGCAGGCTGAGCTGGCCCTCATCCGCCTTTGGAAAGAGCTGGCGGGAGCCGCCGATTTTCCCGAAGCCCCTTTCAAAGACAGCCCTTCCGTCACATTCACAAGGGCGGACGGCACGCAAACAACCATCAACTGCGAAGAGGCCGGGGGCAAGCTGCTCATTGACGGGCAAGTGCTCCTTTCAGACGTAGCCTCATGCCGTTTCACCTCGAACGGGACAGGCCCTTCCTCCATCGGCATCGTGCTGACCCGGCAACTCGCCGGACGGCAAGCCACATGGACGCTTTCCGTCGCCCCACGCAACACACCCCCCGCCAAAGAGTGAGGCTCCCCATGCAGACGCCACAACGCGGAAGCGTCCTTTTGACCATCATAGGCGGGATCATCATTCTGGCCATGTTCGGCATGGCTGCGGTTTCGCTCATGACCGGCTCCGTCATGGCCGGGCTGGACGCCAAGGAAACGGTGCAAGCCTCTTACCTCGCCGAATCGGGAAAGGAAATCGTCCGGGTGCAGGCGGCGAAAGCCGATACCGGAGCAAAGCTCATGGCTTTGGCGGATAATGCGCTGGACGGCAAAACCTTTTCCATCGCGGGCGGGGACATCTCGCTCAAGCTGTTCCCCTCGTGGTTCCGCACCTCAGAGGCGGGGACGCTGCTGACGGGAGGTTCCGGCTGGTATCCTGAAGCCCCATCCGGGACGCGCGAACTTCTCCTGATCGCCAAGCCGGGTACAGCCAGCAGAGCGGAATACTCTTTCGGAGAGGCTACGGCGCTCACGCCCAACGCGGATGCGTACCTCATCGGGCGGGGAACGCCGACGTACCCCACACAGACGCAAACGGCCATTTCCGTCAGCACGGCAACAAACGACTTTGACTACTTTCCCCAAAACGGCGGGCTGATCGGCGTCGTGGATAAAGGCGGGGCAACGCTCAATCCCGACAGCGCGAAACGGCTTACCTACGAACGCCTGTCCAAATCCGGTTCCACCTACACGTTCGAGGGCGTCCGCCCCGTCTCAGGCTCTTCTTACCCGGAACTCGGCGAAGGCAAGGAACTCGTCCTTGGGCAATATATCCGCGTGGTCAGCGAAGCCCAGACCGCCAACGGCGCACGGGCCGCATTGGTATGGCACACGAACGGAAGAAGCTCGCTGCGCCCGGCCAGCGGTTCCGGCGGATCGGGAAACGGCGGCGTACAGGAAATGCCGGAAACATCAAACCCGCTCCAAAACGAAGACGACGCGGAAGCCATTTTTGGCGGCAACAGGCTCGGACGCCTTGGGACGGTTCAAGGCCAAAAAGGGCTGTCCGTACAAGGGCATGAAAGAGCCACACCGGATCATTTCCTGAACACCAGAAAAAACCATACAACCTATGACTCTTGGTTCGCCGGCATCACTGAAGAAGAAACAGCCGAAACGCCAAACAACGACATCCTCATCCAAACATCGATCATGCCGTACCATCATGCCTCGGCAAACCTGTTTGCCGGGATTCTGTTCAGAACGCATCTTATTCCAGAACCGGGCGGCGCCGATGGCGACGGTCTGACTTCATACGGCGTTTCCAGCCTCGGCATGGGGGTCGTCTCCGGAAAGATGACCACAGGGTATATACAGTACCCCACTGCTCCGGGAGCCTATGGCAGCACCGACACGGGCGTAACGCGATCCCCGGTGAACCCGGCCCTCCTTCCGGGAGGCTATGGGGCCATATCCCCTTATCAGCCCAATGATTCCATCCACTACCGTCAACCGAACGTCTATATCCCCGATGATCCTTACGGCGCCTATGATTACCTGTACGCAAACGCGGCGGATCGCACGCTGCGCGACGGCATCCTGTTGTGGCATGCCGATGACGGCAAGCCGGAACATGCCCTCACATGCCTCGCCTACGGCATCCCTGCAGGGGAAATCCTCAAGAAGGACAGTACGACAACCCTTGTCGTCCGCGTGTGGGAACAGGATAACAAGAACTGCATCCAAGGCTGGATCGCATTCCAAGACAACAACAATGTTATGGAAGAAACATATTGGCCTTTCCTCACGGACACCCAGCCCTCGAACGATCTCCCACAGGGGCAGCGTCCGGCCTTCCGCCGTGTCATCTGGGGATACGTCAACCCGGCTCTCGCCATAAAGATAGATGACTATACCATTGCAACCTCCCAAGGCATTCCCGTATCCGGTGTCCATGATCATGCCGGGATATTTTCGGGGGCCTATTCCTCCAACCCTGAAACGCCAGGCGGGCTTGTCTTCCGGCACTTCAAGACCGGCATTCCCGGAACCGGCGGTTCCGGTACCGACAAACTGCGGCTGAATGATATTCAGTTCCGGGAAATGTGCACAGGTGGCGGCGTACTCTTCATCCGACATG
>URTO01000033.1 GCA_900550745.1 uncultured Desulfovibrio sp.
ATTTACGGATATGATAATAATCCAAAAGCAAACGAAATTGCTACCCATAATGTGAAAGCAGCCGGAGTTAGCAAAGAAGGTTTCCATTGGCTCCCAGCAGTTTGAGAAGAACCCGGAAAGAGAGAAGAAGTATCTGTTTACAAATGAAGGTTTTGCCGCTTACAATAAGCGTCTTGTATACAAAAAAGGAAGAGATGATATCCACTCTATTGATGATCTGGTTGGAAAGAAAGTAAGTGCCGGTCAGGGAAGCAACACAGCAGCGATTCTGGAAACATACAATGCAGAACATGACAATAAAATCGATATTGTATATTCCAATGGTGCTACCAATGAAAGTATTTATGATGATGTAATGAACGGAAGACTGGATGCCATTGTTGCAACCAAGAAGACATTTAAAAAATACAATGAAGCATTTGGCGGTGGCTATGATATTAACGAAGACAGCTATTTCAGCGAGTCACAGGCCTATTTCATGCTGGCACAGGGAGAGGAACAGCTCCGGGATGACATGGATACTGCTTTAAAGTCAATGAAAGAAGACGGAACTCTTACAAAGCTTTCTATTGAGTACACAGGAAGTGATTATAACTCAGAAGAATAAATTTACGGTACACGTATTTTATGAATGATCTTATAACATGAACAGTAACAGAACAGGAGCATAAAACATGGATCTTTCCAGCATTTTCCGTTTCAGCGATATGGTGGAATATTTCCCAAAGATCTTATCCCGTTTCCCTGTAACGCTTCTTATTGTAGTAGTGAGCGTTGCAGGGGGGCTGGTCCTGGGATTTATTCTGGCAGCGGCACGTATCTTTAAAATACCAGTGTTAAAAGAACTGGCAGCTCTTTATATCTCTTTTGTAAGAGGTACCCCGATCCTGGTGCAGCTATTTGTAGTCTATTATGGACTGCCACTTCTTGTAGCACCCTTAGGAGTGGATATTAACCATTGGAGTAAGCTGTTTTTTGTACTGGTTACATATCTTTTAAATGATGGGGCATTTATGTCGGAGATCATCCGGTCTTCTATTGAAAGTGTTCCCAAGGGCCAGCTTGAAGCGGCAGCTTCTGTAGGACTTACCACATTTCAGACCTATAAAAGGATCATTATCCCACAGGCATTTAAAATAGCAGCGCCTGCATTTGGAACCCGTGTGGTCGGATCTTTCCAGGCAACTGCAATGGCATTTACACTGGGAATTATTGATATCATGGGTCAGGTAAAAGCTATTGGAACACGTACCAACCGTGTTCTGGAAGGCTATGTAGATGCAGCGATCATATTTATCATCGTTTCCTATTTACTGGAGCGTTTGTTTACCTGGATGGAGCACCGGCTTAATGGTCAGACAAGGAGGAAGGAAAATGGCATCGCCCTTTGAGTTTTCGTATGTTTTTACAGTGATCGGGAAAATATGGGAAGCTATGCCGGTTACTTTGCTGCTGACTTTTGCTCCCCTGTTTATAGGTTTCCTTTTTGGTGTTCCCTTTGCGGTGATCCGCCGCTTCAATGTTCCTTTTGCAGCTTCGTTTTTAAAAAATGCGTCTAATATTTTAAAAGGAATACCGGCGGTACTGCTGGTGCTTATGATCAATTACCTGATCTTAAAGCCTATTGATTACCTGGTGTTAAGCTATGAGTGGGCAAAGCCGCTGCAGACTATGAATAAAATATATATAGGTATTGCTGCGTTAAGCATTTATGCAGTGGTGCAGATCACAGAAACAGTTCTTGGCGCTCTCCTTTCCGTGGGAAAAGGACAGTATGAAGCTGCGTATTCCATAGGACTTACCAGGACAAAGACATTGTTTCGGGTGGTCTTTCCACAGGCTGTTCCTGCAGCCCTTCCTGTTCTGTGCAACAATGTGATCGGTCTTTTAAAGTCCACATCCATTGTATATCTTATTTCTGTAAATGATATTTTAGGAGCGGCCATCAATTCGGCAGCTGTGAATTTCCGTTATCTGGAGGCATATATTGCAGTGGCTGTCGTATACTGGGCTATGTGCGTCTGCGTGGAAAAGCTGTTTTATGTAATGGAAAAACGGTATAAATATGCGGCAGGAGGTAAGATATGATCGAGATTAAAAATTTACATAAAGCATTTGGACAGAACCAGGTTTTAAAAGGTGTTGATATTACTGTAAATAAAGGAGATGTGGTGGTAGTGATCGGCCCCAGCGGCTCCGGAAAGACCACCATGCTGCGGTGCATTAATTTCCTGGAAAGAGCAGATGAAGGAACGATCACAGTAGGAGATATTACAGTAGACGCAGCAAAAGCAAAGAAGAAAGAAATCCATGAGATCCGTTTAAGGACTGCCATGGTTTTCCAGAATTATAATCTGTTTGCCAATAAAACGGCCCTTGGAAATGTAATGGAAGGACTGACCCAGGCAAGAGGCGTATCAAAAGAAAAGGCAAAGGAGATCGCTCTTGATGCATTGGAAAAGGTAGGTCTTAAGGATAAGGCAGATTATTATCCGTCCCAGCTTTCCGGCGGACAGCAGCAGAGAGTGGGAATTGCCAGAGCTGTTGTGTTAAATCCGGATGTGATCCTTTTTGACGAACCTACGTCTGCCCTGGATCCGGAGCTGGTGGGAGAAGTATTAAAAGTTATCAAAGATATTGCAAAAGAAGGGATCACCATGATCATAGTGACCCATGAAATGAGCTTTGCTTCTGATGCAGCCAATCGTGTGATCTTTATGGCCGGTGGTGTTGTAGTGGAAGAAGGAAAGCCGGATGAGATCTTTTCCAATCCAAAAGAAGAAAGAACAAAGCAGTTCTTAGAGCGTGTACTGCCTAAGTGGTCGTATACGATATAATGAGCGCAGAGAAAAACAAGCGCCGCCCGAGGCGGCATTTGTTTTTCGCAAGCCATTAACGAACAAGCCGCCTGCGTCAGCAGGCAGTGGAGCGCACCAGCGCGGGGCTTGTGAGTTTAAGGAGTCCAAAAGAAAAACAAGCGGCTGCGAAAGGAGTCCCCCAAATGAAAATTGATTTTAACAGACAGATAAACAGAAAAAATACAGACTGCTCTAAATGGGACGGCCAGGGAGGAGATTATATCCCGCTGTGGGTTGCGGATATGGACTTTCCTGTGGCAGAGCCTGTTTTAGAAGCACTGAAAAAACGCCTGGAACATCCATTTTTCGGATATACATTTCCCGGAGAAAGTGTTTATCAGGCAGTTATTTCCTATTATAAGAGAAGATATGATTTTGATGTAAAAAAAGAATGGATCCTGTTTAACCATGGAGTTAATACAGGAAATAATATTGCTGCCAGAGCTTTAGGCGGCACCATTATGGTGGCAACTCCTATGTATCCCCATATTAACCAGAAATTGCCCCAGGAAGCGGGAAAGCCGGTGATCCGTGTACCTTTAAAACAGGAAAACGGGCTGTATACCTTTGATTTTGAGGCAATGGAAAAAGCGGTTACACAGGATGTGACCACCTTTGTGCTGTGTAATCCTCATAATCCGGTAGGTCGTGTATTTACCGGAAAGGAACTTGAGGAGTTATTTGCATTTGCTGCCAGACATGACATTGTGGTGGTTGCAGATGAGATACACAGTGACCTGATCCTGGAAGGAGAACATATTCCTGCGATTACCTTAAATGAAGCAGCCAGACAGAGAGTGATCCTTCATCATTCTGCAAGCAAGACCTATAACATACCCGGTCTTCCGGTGGCATTTGCCATTATCCCAAATGAAAAGTTAAGACATAAATACGAAGAAGTAGCAGCAACGATGCATGCGCCTTTTGATACTCTTTCTTTTGTTGCCCTTGAGGCAGCTTTTACAAAAGGGGAAGAATGGCGGCAGGAACTGTTAGAATACCTGAGGGAAAATAAAAAATGGCTGGACGAACGGATCAGCCGGATCCCGGGGCTTTCTATCTGCCACAGTGAAGGTACTTATTTAGGCTGGATCGATGCCAGAGAAACCGGATTAAGTGATCCTGCCGGCTTTTTTATGAAAGAAGCAGGTGTGAAATTTAATGACGGAGAGTCTTTTTCTGCTCCCGGTTTTATCCGTGTGAATTTCGCCTGCCCCAGAGCGTATCTGGAGGAGGCGTTTGATAAAGTTGAGAAAGCTTTGGGTAATTGGAAAAAACAGGAAAAAGTTTATTAAAAGTTTGGGCTGCTGTTGGGCGGCAGAATGGAGTTTTTTATGAAGATAACAAAAGTTGATATTTACATGCTGGATGCTACTGCCCAGAGAGCCAGCAGACGTCCCATCTGCTGCCGGGTATGGACAGATGAAGGTTTCTATGGTGACGGTGAAGCGGGGATCGCTGGTACGGGCCATGGCGATGGTGTAGGCCTCGTTTTTGAGGCCGTTCCCGGCTTCGTTGACCACGGGCTTGCGGGTGGTGGCCTTTTCCTGCATGTCGGCGGTATGGCCGCCGCCCTGAATCATGAACCCGTTGATGACGCGGTGGAAGATCGTGTTGCTGTAGAAGCCGGATTTCACGTAATACAAGAAGTTGCTGACGGTTTTGGGCGCTTTCGCGGGGTTCAGCTCAACGACGATGTCGCCCATGTTTGTTTCGATTTTGACTTTGGGCAGGGGCGCGGCGGCATGGCCCTGAATGGGCAGGAGGCCCGCGCCGAAGCACAGGGCGAGCGTCAGAACGGCAATACGGATGCTCTGCATGATTGTCTCCATAAAAGGTGAAAGAGTCCGCCGGACACGGCGGCTCCCCTTAGTATAGGGAAGAGGGTGCCGCTTGAAAAGCGGATTGCACGCCGCCCCGGACTTTCCGGCTTACAGCACTTCCCAGTCCCTGACGCGCAGTTCGACCGAGGCGATGCCGTTGTAGGCGTTGATGCCCGGCGTGTACGCGAGCCGGATGCGCTGCCCCTGTATGTTTTCGGGGATTTGATCCGCCTGCCGCCACGCCTTGGCCTGGAGGGTGATGCCGGAGCCTTCTTCCGTCACCTCAAGCGAGACGTGCTCGCGGGAATGGCCGAACGCCTTGCGCTTTTTCACCCGCAGGGGCAGCGAGGCGAAGATGGGTTCTGGGTTGCCGATGCCGAAGGGCTGGAGCAGTTCGAGCCCCTTCAGGACGGTGAAGTCCGAGGCCTGCGAAAAGGGCATTTCCGCATCAATCTTTAAAGAGGGCGTGAGCGGTTCTTCCCCAAGCTCCTCCCGGATGACGGCATCGAAACGCTCGCGCAGTTCGTCCAGACGGCCGGGGGCGATACGCAGCCCCGCGGCCTGCCTGTGCCCGCCAAAGCCAAGCAGGATGTCGGCGCAGCGCGTGAGGCCCGCGTGGAGGTCGAATTCCGGGACGGAGCGGCCTGATCCCTTCAAGGTTTCCCCGTCGGAACAGAGGATCAGCACCGGGCGGTAGTAGGCTTCCACGATGCGCGACGCCACGATGCCGATGACGCCCTGATGCCAGTCCTCGCCGTACAGCACGAAGCCCAGCCGTTTGGGGGTGGCCTCGGCTTGTTCGATCGCTTCCTTGTAGATGCGCTCTTCTTCGGCGCGGCGTTCGTCGTTCAGGGCGGTCAGGGTCTGGGCAAGCTTGGCGGCCTCGTCGTGCGAGGGCGTGAGCAGCATGTCATGGGCCAGCGTGGGGCTGCCCAGACGCCCGGCGGCGTTGATGCGCGGGGCGAGGTTGAAGACCACTTGGCCCGCGCCGAGGGCCGCCACGGGGGAAAAGCCGCTGGCCCCCTTGAGTTCGGCGAGGCCGGGGCGTTTGGCCTCCGCAATTTTGAGCAGGCCGTTTTTGACGAGGATGCGGTTTTGCCCCGTGAGCGAAACCATGTCCGCCAGCGTGCCGAGGGCCACGAGGTCCAGCACCTGCCGCATGTCCATGCGCTTGCCCGACATGGCTTCCAGCCTGCCGTTGAGGGCGGCCATAAGGAAGAAGGCCACGCCCACGCCCGCCAGATGCGGGCAGGGGTTGTCTTCGCTGAGGCGCGGGTTGGTGATCGCGTGGGCTGGCGGCAGCTCGGCGGGCGGCATGTGGTGGTCGGACACCACCACCATAAAGCCCAGCTCCCTGGCCCGTTCCACGGCCTTCACATCGCTGATGCCGCAGTCCACGGTCAGCAGGACGCCCGGCCCTTCCTCGGCGGCGAGGCGTTCGATTTCAGGGATGTTGAGGCCGTAGCCCTCCTTCCGCCTGTCAGGGAGGTGTACCGACGAGGGCACGTCATGGAAGCGGAGGGTTTGCAGGATGAGCGTAGCGCCGGTGATGCCGTCCACGTCGTAGTCGCCCCAGATGAGGACTTTGCGCCCTTCCCGGATGCCTTGCTCCAGCGCATCGGCCGCTTCCCGCATGCCGGGCCAGCAGTCCGGGGGCGAGAGGTGGCGCAGCCCCGGCGAGAGGAACGAATCCATTTGGGCGGAAGTTTCCAGCCCGCGCTGCCAGAGCAGGTCGGCTACGACCTGAGGGACGCCCAGCTTGTCCGCCCATCCGGCGGGGCAGGGGCCTTTATCGGCCTGGTTGCGGAATTTCCATATTTTCTTATTGATATTGGGGTGTTGGTGGTTGAACTCGGAGGGGGAGGGGGAAACTTTCTACAGAAAGTTTCCCCTCCCCCCTCCAATTTCCTCTTACATCCCCACAGCTTTTTTCAGGGCCGCCACTTCGGCGGGGGTCAGCTCGCGGGCTTCGCCGGGCTTCATGACGCCGAGGCGCAAGGGGCCTTGCGCGACGCGGACAAGCCGGAGGATGGTCAGATGCAGATCGCGGCACATGCGGCGGATCTGGCGGTTCAGGCCCTGATGCAGGGTCATTTCGAGCAGTGTGCCGCGCTGCCCCGTGGGAGATTCGGCATTGCGCGAAATCCCGGACAGGTCATGAACCTGCCCCGGCAGGACGCGGATTTCCACGGGCGCGAGCTTTTCGCCTTCGGCAAGCGTCATTCCCTTGCGCATGACGTCCAAGGCGCGGTCGGACACCCCGCCCCGGATGAGCACGCGATACACGCGCGGCATGTGGTGCCGGGGATGCACGACCCGGTTGGTCAGTTCGCCGTCGTCGGTGAGCAGGACAAGCCCTTCCGAAAAAAAGTCGAGGCGCCCGGCGGGATAAAGGCGGCGTGCCTTCCACTTCGCGGGGACGAAGTCGAGCACCGTGGCCCGGCCTTCGGGATCGTAGGCCGTGGACACCACGCGCACGGGCTTGTTCAGCAGCAGGTAGCAGGGGGACTGCGCAATGGGCCGGACGGGCTTGCCGTCCACTTCCAGCCTGTCGGCGCCGGGCCTGACCTGGAGGCCCGGCGAGGCGACGGGCTCGCCGTTGACGCTGACGCGCCCGGCGGCGATGAGCTCGTCGGCCCGGCGGCGGGAACAGACGCCGGCGTCCGCCAGCGCCTTGTTGATTCGTACGGTCTTTTCCATGATACTCCTAAGTGCGCGTGCGCTGGGCCGTTCCTGAAAAGCGCGGCGCAGCGCCTCCCCGCAGCTCTTGGGCGCGGGCCGGGATTCTCCGCTGGCGCTTGCCGATAATGTGGGCTAGAATGCCCTTTCGTCAAGGAATATGCGAATGAGTAAAAAGAAAGAGACCAAGGAGGAACGCTCCGAGCGCCGCAGGAAAGAACTCCGGCTGGCTCTGCGGGTGTTCCGGTACTTCCTCCCTTACAAATGGGCCATGGTCGTCGCGCTGCTGGCTTCCGGCGTCGTTTCCGCAACTACGGCAGGCACGGCATGGCTGATCAAGCCCGCGCTCGACGACATCTTCATCCGGCAGGACGGCAAGGCGCTTCTGTATGTGCCTCTGGCCTTCATCGTGCTGACGGCCCTGAAGGGCGCCGGGCGCTACCTGCAAAACTGGTGCATGCATTACAGCGCGCTGCATGTGCTGGAAACCATGCGGCAGGAATTGTTCCAGAAAATCATTACCCTGCCCCTGCACTTCTATGAGGAGTCGCAGGTGGGGGCGCTCATGTCGCGCGTCATCAACGACGTGGGCATGATCCGGCAGAGCCTGCCCGCGTTCATCCAGATTATCCGGCAGGTGATCACCATGATCAGCCTGCTGTACGTCGTATTCCAACAGAATTTCGAGCTGGCGTGCTGGGCCGTCATCGTCCTGCCCATCGCCGGGTTCCCGCTGTCGCTGTTCAGCCGGGCCCTGCGGCGGTACGGGCGCAAGAACGCCGAGGTGAACGCCAGCATCTCCAGCATGTTGCAGGAACTGCTCAGCGGCATCCGGGTCATCAAGGCCTTCGCCACCGAAAAGCAGGAAACGGGGCGCTTCAACAAGGAAAACGCCCGGATCATCAACATCAATTTCCGCCAGTCCTGCGTGTCCGAGCTGTCGTCCCCGGTGATGGAACTCATCGGCGCCCTCGGCATCGGGCTGGTCATCTGGTACGGCGGCCGCGAGGTCATCCAGGGCGACATGACGCCGGGCACGTTCTTCGCCTTCATGGGCGCGCTTGCCATGCTGTATACGCCTTTCAAGAGCCTGAACGGTGCGAATATGAACGTGCAGAACGCCCTTGCCGGGGCCGAGCGCGTATTCGCCATCCTCGACGATCCCGCCCTCAAGACCGAACGCGGCGGCACGCTGCCGCTGGACGAGCCTTTCCGCGAGCTGGCCTTCCGCAACGTGAGCCTGCACTACGGCGATGAGGGCACGCCCGCGCTCCGGGACGTTTCGCTTACGGTGAAGGCCGGGGAGCGCATCGCCTTCGTGGGGCCTTCCGGCGCGGGCAAGACCACGCTCGTCAACCTGATCCCCCGCTTTTATGATCCGCAGCACGGCGAAATCCTCCTGAACGGCAAGCCGATCAAGGAATATTCGCTGGCGTCCCTGCGGCGCTCGGTATCAATGGTCTCACAGGATGCCTTCCTGTTCGACACGACCATCGCCGAAAACATCGCCTATGGGCGCGACCTCTCCTCGGATCTGGATATGGAGCGCGTGCGTTCCGCAGCCGCGGCCGCCTATGCCGACGGCTTCATCAGCGAGCTGCCCGAAGGCTACGAAACGCCCATCGGGGAGCGCGGCGTGCGCCTTTCCGGGGGCCAGAAGCAGCGCCTGACCATTGCCCGCGCCCTGCTCAAGGATGCGCCCCTGCTCATTCTGGACGAGGCCACCAGCGCCCTTGACTCCGAATCCGAACATATGGTTCAGAAGGCCCTCGACAACCTCATGCTCAACCGCACCAGCCTGATCATCGCGCATCGGCTTTCCACCGTTCTGGAAGCGGATCGCATCGTGGTCATGGAGTGCGGACGCATCGTGGACATCGGGAGGCACGAGGAGCTGCTTGGGCGCTGCGAACTGTATACCCGACTGTACAACATGCAGTTCCGTACGCATGAGGACGTCTGCGTGTGTGAAACCGATATTGTGGAGTCTTGATGCCCTATTTTGGAAAATCGCTGCTTGGGGGCCTTTCCGCGCCCGTGTACTGGCTGTACCGCTTGTGGTGCCGCTCGCTGCGCTATACCGAAATCAACCGCGCCACCATCGAAAACACGGCCGATCAGGGCCGCCCCGTGGTTCTGTCGCTGTGGCATGACGAGCTCTTTCCTCTGATTTACCTGAAACGCCAGCTCAACATCATCGCGCTGGTCAGCCAGAGCGACGACGGCGATCTCCTCGCCGGGGTGTTGGAACGCATGGGCCTTGAAACCGCACGGGGCTCCAGTTCCAGGGGGGGGGTGAAGGCCCTCCTTTCCGCCGCCCACCGGATGCGCGAGTCCGGGATCTGCGGCTGCGTGACCGTGGACGGCCCGCGCGGCCCGCGCCATGAGGTCAAGGAAGGCGCGATATTTCTCGCGGCACGGGCAAATGCGCCCATCGTGCCCATCCGTCTGTTCATGGAGCGGCGTAAAGTCTTCAAAAGCTGGGATCGCTTCCAGCTTCCTTTGCCGTTCAGCCGGGTTTCGATGGTGTGCGCCGACGCCTATTACGTTGAATGCGATATCCGCGATCCCGAAGCCGTAGCGCGCGAGTGCCGCCGCCTTGAAGAAAAGCTTGAGGGGCTGAAAGCGCCCGATGTGCCGCCTTCCCCTTCTTTGCCGCACCAGTTTTCCCAAGCGTTTTCTTGGATCATGTGCCGGGTGGGGTATGGTTTCGCCCTTCTGCTCGGCAAGTTCGGCTTTTCCCGGATCCGCACGCTTGCCAAGGGGCTTGGCTCCCTGCTCTGGGTATGCCTGCCCAAGCGCCGCCGCCTCGCCACGGAGAGCATCGCCCGGCACCTTGAGGTTTCACAGGCAACGGCGGAATCGCTGGCGCGGGCCAGCTTCACGCACAACGCCCGCTCGTTCCTTGAGTCCGTCCTCGTCCCCCAGTTCGGCCTGTCCCATCCTTTGCTTGATGTGGAGCGCCCGGATCTGCTGGAGCGCCTTAAGCGTGGGGAGCGCCCTTGTGTGGCGACGACGGCACATCTTGGGGCGTGGGAGCTGTTGGCCGGCATGCTTGGCGAAGTATCCGATCATCCGCGCCTGACGGTCGTGCGGACGTATAGAAACAAGGTGATGGATTACGTCACCACGCGGCTGCGCTCCGCGCACGGGGCGGGCGTCGTCGGACACCGGGAAGCGACTTTTCCGGTACTGCGGGTACTCAGAAAGAACGGGTACGCGGCGTTCCTCGCAGATCACAATACCAGCAGGAGCGAAGCGTTTTTCCTGCCGTTCCTTGGCGAGGAGGCCGCCGTCAACAAGGGGCCTGCTGTCCTCGCCGTCCGGGCCAAGGCCCTTGTCTGGCCCCTTGTTTTGATACGCGATGGGGATCGCTACCGTATGCTCATGGAAGAGCCGCTGGATACGGCTTTGCTTGAGGGTACTGCCGATGAAAAAGCGCTCATGGCCGCCACGTATTACACGGAGGCCATTGAACGCATGGTTCGCCGCGCGCCCGATCAATGGTTCTGGATGCACAACCGCTGGAAGACGAAGCGGGTTATGGACGATTGATAAGGTTGGAGGGGGCTGTTTTCAGAGACTGTGTTAAAGAAAATGGTTGATGCTTTTTTTCTTGAAGCTCCAAAGAGATAGTCGGAAAAATGCCTTATCCGTGGAGCCCGCCGAGGGGAAAACTGGAAAAAAGGCCG
>URTO01000034.1 GCA_900550745.1 uncultured Desulfovibrio sp.
GCGAATATCTCGAAACGGGCGTGCCGTTGACGGGCTTCCGGGGTTTACGGCATCAATAACAGGGTTGGGGCTTTCTGGAAGGCTGTGCCACAGAAACTGGCTGATGCTTTTTTCTTTGAAGTTCCAAAGGGATAATCAGAAAGTGCCTTGGCTATCGGATTCCGCCAGAGGGAAAACCGGAGAAAAAGGCCGTATTTTTTACCGCGCTGTGGAGATGAAACAGCCGCATGCTATGACAGAGCCTAGTGGAAAAGCCTGCTGAACCGGAAGGAAGTTACGATATCCTTGGGCTGGGAAAAGGCACTCCGTTTGGGTGCGGCCCTATGGGGAGAAGCGGTTTCCCCATCTTCGCCTTACAATAAGAAACTCAAACGGAGACAGGCAACCCTCTACGGCGCAAGCAGGCGGAGCGGGGCGGAAACCACGATGTCCAATATATTGAGGACGCCGCTGCCGATGCTGTTGAAGACGTTGGCCAAAATGCCGGTAGCGTTGAAACTGCGCTGTGGCGCGTCGAGGCTGCCGTAGTAGCGTACCGGAATGTCCGGGATACCGGGCCCGGTTACATTCAGGGCATAGTTGAGCGTGTTGTTGATGAGGTTGATGTTGCCTTGGCCCCGGACGGACAGGCCGCCGGAGAGGTTGAGATCGCGTGTGGTCAGGATTCCTTTGGAAAGCGTCCCGGACGCGCTCAAAGAACTGAAACGGCTCATGGGGCCGGGCTTCTTCGCATCCAATTCGCCGTTTCGGATAACGAAATTGAGGTTGCCGTTCAGGGCGGCGGGGATGTCCGCGCCGGAACGGAGCAGGCCGGAAACATCCGCGTCGAGGCTTCCCGTACCGGACAGCAGTTGGGCCTGCCCCCGTTCCTTGCACAGTGTCAGGATATTGACGGCGTTCAGCGTATACCGCAGCCGTGAGAGCAACCCGCCTGTAGTAGCCTCCGCGCGCAAGCCGGCTCCAACCGCCCCTCCCGCGACACGGGCCTTGATGGGGTCGGCCGTGAGTACACCGTTTTTGATGGTTATGGGAACGGTTAGGTTTTCATGTGGAATACGGGCGATGATCAGGCGATCCACACTGAGCTCCCCATCCAGCTGTATTTGCCTGAGCCATTCGGTCTGCCACGGTGTACTCGGTTGTGCATATTTGGAAGACGTGGGCAGGTAGTCCCCTAGGCGCAATGTCCCAAGCCGGAGTTTGGCGATCCAGTGCGGCGGCGTCCCCTTCATGCATTCGATTTGACCGGTAAGGCGCGTTTCATCGATGCGCCCTTCAAGCCCGGAAAAACGCAGTACGGACTCGTCCATACGGATTTTCGTCTTGGCCTGTGCCTGCCTGAGCGCCTGTTGGGGAAGGCTGGAGGGCAACATATCCCACTGGGCAAGGAAGGCACGGAGGTTTCCCGTCGAAACGGACAGCGAAGCATCCCATGCCGGGTTGGTATTCAGGTCGTTTCCGCTTACGGAACCGATGAACGAAGCGGAAGCGCCTTTTGTGAGAAGCTGCCCGGAGAGCTCTTTGGCTTCCAGCGTGTTGGCCTGCGTATTAAGGGACAGTTTGCCTGAAGCCTGCCCGCTGATGCCGTTGGCTGAAAGCTTGCCTGAAGCGGAAACGGCATCGGCGAAAAGGTTGAAAGGGCCGCTTGCCGGGAACTGGAGCGTTCCCGTCAGGTCGAGTGCCCCTTGTCCGGCCTCCGTCGTCAGGTTGCCCTGCCATTTCCCGGTGTAGGCATAGTGCGGCTGCGCTCCCTGCGTCCGGCTTCCTGCCCCCTGAAAGGCGATACGCAATTGAGAGAAAGCAAGGGGTTTATCTTTTTTTGTCCGCGAGAGGGAGAGGTTGCCTTTTTCGATAAGAGCTTCCCCCTTGCCTTTCAGTGAGGAGAGGAAGTCGGCGGGCGAAGTAGGACGCGCCGTAAAATTGGCAGAACCTGTCAGCGTGCCTTTCAGAACAGGATATCCCGCCAGGGGGCTGAGCAGGCTGCCGATGTTGACGCCGCTGGCTGTGAGGTTCAGGGCCATGACGTCACCGGGGATGAGATCGCCTTGTACCGATCCGCCGTACAGTGAAGCGCAGCGGATGGCGATTTTTGTCTGTTCCGCTTTGTTTGTCGGATCGGGCGTAATGCGGACGGAGACGCCGTTGCCCGCCCACTTCCAAAATGTGGCGCGGGCAGCTTCCAAATGGATGTCATAGCCGACCGTTGTATTGGAATCGTCTTCTCCGAGAAGCGGCGGCGCTTTATAGGACGGCGCGGAAACCGTCTTGTTTTCTACTTCGGGGAATACCCGGTTCAAGGGGATGTCTTTGGTTGCAAGGTGCAGCGCAATGACGGGATTGGAAAAATCGGTGACGCCCCCGCCTCCCGTGAAGACGGTATTCAGTGCCGTCGCGGTGGCGGAGGAGACGACGAATTTTTGCGGTGTCAGTTCAAAGGGAAGCGTTCCCGATAGGTTATCCAACGCGGCTTGCACGCCCGGAGGGAGAGTCCGCGCAAAGCCGAACCAGCGGGGAAGGCTGAATCGTTTGATGGCGAGTGTCCCCCGCAGTGTCGGTACAGAATCCGCGCCGAAGTTCAGCCGCCCGTCCAGCGTAGCCTGATCCCCATCGACTTTGAGGGTCGCCCCTTTGACGGCAACCTGTGGGAGAGGGGGGCCCAGAAAGAGGGAGCTCAAAGGGGCTTCCGTCGTGAACGGAAGCAGGGCATGGACGGGAACGGATTGGTTTTTTAGTGAAAAAGTACCGTCAAGGGAGGCTGCGCCGTCAATGGCGAGTGTGCCTTCAGTGGTACGGGCCGTCATGCCGAGGACAAACCGGGGGCTGCCTTCATCACGAGAAAGCGGCATGGCGTAAGTGGCTTTGAACCGGAGCGTGGCCGGGGCATCAGCTGGGAACGCATATTCCAGATCGGATATTTCCAGATTGATGGCGCTGAGGGTTTGGAGCGGGGTGGCTTGTCCGTCTTTTTCCGGCGGCGTGTTTCCGTACCATTCCATCTTGCCCACCGAGAGCGAGAGCTCACCGGGGTCCCCGTTTCCCGGAACGGCGGCACTGCCGGAAATGCCGGATATCCGCCACTGGGGGTGAAGGACGGACTTGTTTGTGCCGGGAAGGAGATAGGCGACGGTTCCGTCTTCGACATCTATTTCCATTTCAGCAAGTTGTGGCGGTATGGAAAATTGCGGCTGTTGCAACGTTTCCGGCATCGTTCCGGTTGGCGGTTCAAGCAGCAGTGCGGGCTTGAGAAGGCGGACTCCGGCGATGTGCGTTTCGCCGTGGAGCAAGGCCCATAGATCGGGATAGACGGCCCCTTCGTCCACAAACAGCGTCATTGCCGGGGTACGGATGGTCAGGCCGGAAACGCTGGCCGCCGGGCGTGGAAAGAGGGAGAGCGAGGCTTGATCAACCGACAGGACAAACCCGGCTTCAGGAGCGGAAAAGCGGGCGGACAGCGAACGGGCGAACCCTGCGGGGTCTTGGTTGAACGTATATATGAAAAAGCCAAGCACAAGGACAAGCGCCCAGAAAATGGGGAGCAAAACACAAAGGAGGATGGAGGTGGAACGCTTCATACCTGTAGCTGTTTGTAATCAAGGCGTTTGAGATCGAGGTATACCAGTACGCCTTGGACAGGCCGAGGCGCAGCCTTGGCAATAAGGCGCATATAGCGCTGGAGCTGGATTTCATGCGCTGGGGTTGGCACTCCCGTTTTGTATTCGACCACGGTGATCCGCTTCCCGTCGTCAACCACAAGGTCGGAACGGTACAATTCGCCGGACTCATCAATGATCTCTTGTTCGGGGGTTCCGTACCGCAGCCATTCCTCCGTTTCGGGCAGGGCCGCATACCATGCCAGCATCTCCACAATCTCGCGTTCGACCGCTTCGGGTTCACGGATCGGAAGCGGGAATGTGCGCAAGCCCTGCTTGAAGGCTTGGCGGGCGTCCTCTTCCGGGTGCCCCGTCAGTTGTCCTGCCGTTTGCAGACAAGCCAGACAGTGGTGCGCGAACGTGCCGCGGCGTTTTTGGGTAAACGAAAATTCTTCCAGCGGATTTCGGAAGATACGCAAACGCGGCAGCCAGTGCATGGGACGCCAGCGTTCGTTGTCTTGCCCTGCGGGGATGCCTTCCGGCTCGATCAATGACAGCTCTTCGGCGGCAGCCTCGTCATCCCGTATCGGCTTTGGCCCCCCGGCTTGCTCGGCGGGGCGGACGAAGGGAGGCGTACCGGTTTCAAAGGTTTCTTCAGTCATGGGAAGCGCGCCGAGAAGCACATTCAGGCCGCTTCCGAGCCCCGATGCACTGCGGCTGGAGGCCGTTTCCGTCAGGAAGGCGTACAGCTCCTCTTCCGCCCGCGTCCACGCCACATAAAGCAGGTGCAGCGCTTCACGGGCATTGTCCGCGATGGCCTTGTAGTGTGCGTAACCGGAGGCCGGGCCGCGTGGGGCAAGTACCGTCAGGCCGTCCACATGCGTCTCCACGGCAGGGCTGTCCACCCGTTGGGAAAAGTTATGCCACGGCACGATGACGACGGGGAATTGCAGCCCCTTCGACTTATGCATGGTCATGACCCGCACGGCGTCGAGGGTTTCCGGCATGGGGGCTTTTTCCTGCTGCCCGTGCTTGTTCCAATAGTCGAGGAACGAGGATAACGAACCGTATCCTTGCCCTTCCGCGACGTGAATGATTTCCAGGAAGCGGCGGACAAAGGCGGCCTCAGCGGGATAGCGGCCCCATATGTCGAGGCGTCCCAACGCTTCGCGGGTGAGATCGTAAGGCGTGAGCAACCCCGCGTCCGCATGGAAAGGCGCAATCCACTTCCGCCAGATATCGGGGAAGTCTTCACGGAAAGCCATGAACAGCGGCATGTTGCGGCGTTCCGACGTCCTGCGGGCGGCGGCCCAGTCTTCCAGCGCCTGTTCGCTCAGGGGGATAAGCGGCAACAGCATCTGGCGACCGGAAAGGAATGTCCAGAACGCCAGATCGTTGCGCGGGGAATCGAGGAAGGTCAGGAGCGCGGTAATCTGCTCCACCAGAGGGTGTTCGGCGAGCAGGAAGCTGTTGTCGGTGACGACTGGGATCCCTTCCTCCATAAGCCATCCGGCGACTTGTGCGGCCTTTCCGTTGGAGCGCACCAGTACGGTGACGTCTCCCCACGGACGGCGTGAGACAACCTCATGAACGCATTCCAGCAGACGTTCGCGGACTTCTTCGTCCAGATCTTCGCTCCTGTCGCCGTAGACGCGCTGGAGACGCAGGAAGCCTTCGGCCTTGTCGGGCGCGACGTCCTGTTCGGAACCGGCAAAGCCTTCTTTGAGCAGTTGGGCCCCTTCCTCAAGAACGGCTGCCAGCAGGGCGGGCGGCGTATCTTTAGGGAGCATGGCGGACAGCACGGCCTTGGCCGTAGCCGTTTCGGAAAGCTGGCGGAACAGGGTGTTGTTGGTTTCGACGATGGCCCGGCAGCTCCTCCAGTTGGTGGGGAGGATGTCGACGCGCGGTTCAGGTGCGACGGCGCACAGCTCCTCATCGGAGCGCACTTCGTCGAACAGCGTGGCGTCGCCGCCGCGCCAGCCGTAGATGGCCTGTTTGACGTCACCGACCCATGTAAGCGAACCGCCGCGGGAAAGGGCTTCCAAAACAAGGGGGTGGATGGCTTCCCACTGTTCGCGGCTGGTATCTTGGAATTCGTCCACGAGGATATGGGTCAGGCTCGTCCCCAAGCGGCAAAACGCTTCGGGAACGCCGTAATCGCCCGACAACACCTGACGGGCCAGACGGGGGACGAAGGCGGCGGGAACGGCCCCTTCGCGCTTGAGGAAGTCGGGAACCTGATCTGAGAGTTCCCGCGCCAGTTCCACAAACGGCATGACCGTCTGGGCCCGGCGGAGCAGGACGCCAGCCTCGTCCCATTTTCGGATGATGTCCCGCATGGCGTCGAAAGCCCGTTCCGCGTCGGGGGACGCCTTGCCTTTGGATGCCTTGTTCAGGCAGTCGTCCAAACAGGCTTTGCGCAGCATGGTGGAGTTGGGCGGCAGGTTTGCGGGGGCGGCCTTCCGGCAGGCTTCAAGAGCTCTGGTCAGATGTGCAGAGCAGGAAAGTTTTTCTTCGGCAAGCCGCCTGTGCAACGCTTCTACGGCATCGCGCAGCTCGCGGGTCATGGCTCCCAGCCGTTCCGTGATTTCGGAGGGATGCGCGAGTGCGACGGACTGCGTCTTCATGATCGGAAGAAGCAGTTCCATGACCCGTCCGCGCAGGGTTTCCCCGGCGAGGAACCCGCGCTGCGGGGAATGGAAAAAAACATTCCGGCATGCCTCCTCCAGCAGGGCGTGGAGCCGTTCGTCGCTCCGTGACTGCTCGAGCAGGCTGTCCAGAAGCGGCGCGATGGCCTCATCCGTGGCGAATACGGGCTCGAAGTCGGGAGGCAGATCCAGCTCCAGCGCCGTCAGCCTGACGATGAGGTGCAGGAGGCTGTCGATAGTGCGGACGTTGAGGGCCCCATAGCGCCGGAGGATGATTCCCACCCATCTCCGGGCCTGCTCGCGCGTCCATCCGGGAGCGGGCTTGTCCGTGCCGAGGGCGGTATCCTTAAGGCGTCCGATGATCCGTTCCTGCATTTCGGCGGCGGCGCGGTTCGTGAAGGTGACGGCAAGGATTTCGGGCCAGCCGTGCGGCCCGGAATGGACGGCGCTGCAACCGGAAAACGGGCCGCCGCCAGCTTCCGCGGCACCCGAAAGGTGCTTCAGGAAGCTGGTGGTCAGTTCGTAGGTCTTGCCCGAACCTGCCGAAGCGCGGATCTGCCTGAGCTGTGGAGCTGATGAGGACATGGATGACACGGAATGTTACGCTTTTTCGCCTTCAGGCAACATACCGGTCAACTCGCCTTGTCCGGTTGATTCGAGCACGGCACGCCACAGCCCCGAACGGATGTCGAGCTTGCGGCGCTTTTTGGTGACGAGATCCAGCGGGATGTGGACGTAACGATCCATGATCTTGGCAACAACCATTTCAGTCCTACCCGCCATGGCTGCGTGGACGGCATGTTGGCCGAGGAAACCGCAATAGACCCGGTCGTTGGCATTGGCCGGGACGGAACGGATGATGTAGCTCGGGTCGATATATTTAATGCTGATGGGCATTTTCCCGTGGAAATAATCGACGATGGACGTCCTCAGCAGGCTCCCCACGTCGGACAGCACGGGATTCCCGGAGGCGTCGCGGGCTTCGTTCCTCTGGAGGAGGTGCTGGCCCGCGCCTTCAGCCGCGATGATGACGGCGTGCCCGCGCAGCTTGAGGCGCCGTTCCAATGCGGGGAGCAAGCCCCCTTCGCCGTGCAGTTGGAACGGCGCTTCGGGGATGAGCACGAAGTTGGCCTCACGCAGGGCGAGGGCGGACTGCGCCGCAATGAACCCGGACTCGCGGCCCATGAGCTTGACGATGCCGATGCCGTTGGGCGTGCCTACGGCTTCCACATGCGCACAGCCGATGGCTTCGGTGGCCTTGTCCACGGCGGTGTCGAAGCCAAAGGATTGCGGCACGAAATTGATGTCGTTGTCGATGGTCTTGGGGATGCCGATGATGGAAATGCGGATGTTGCGCCGGCGCACTTCCTTGGCGATGGCGGAGGCTGCCTTCATGGAGCCGTCGCCGCCGATGACGAAGAGGACGCTCACATTGAGCCGTTCGAGCGCGTCAACGATTTCGGAAGGATCCTGCGGCCCTCTGGAGGAGCCGAGGAGCGTCCCGCCGAACTGGTAGATGTGCTCGACGCTGGCCGGGGTCAGCTCCATTACGTTATGGCTGTAGGAGGGGATGAAGCCTTCAAGCCCGTAACGGATGCCGAGAACGGAAGGCGTGTTGTAGGCGTGGTAGGCTTCGAGGACAATGGCCCGGATCACGTCGTTGAGGCCGGGGCAAAGCCCGCCGCAGGTGACGATGGCGCATTTGGTTTTGCCGGGATCGAAATACAGTTCCTGACGCGGCCCCGCTTCTTCAAAAAGCAGGGTCTGATGGGTACCGATGTCCTCGTCGTATTCGTGGCTCAGGCTCAACATGACCTTTCCGGTATTGATCATGTTCCCGTAAGGAAGCGGAGAAGGGATCTTGGCTTGGCCGAGCGTGGCGATGGGGATTTCGCGGACAGGGATGCTGTATTCCGATGTCATGGTCATTCTCCGGACGGATTTTTTTCGAGATGCTGGCGGGCGAAGCAGCTTGTCAGGATGCCGCCCGCCTGTGCCACATTGAGCGAATCGAATGCCCGCAGCATGGGGATGTGCAGGAGATGGTGGCAGCGTTTGGCAACCTGCGGCCGTATGCCGTGTTCTTCATTGCCGAGGACGAGCAGGGCGGGGGTATGCAGGCGGGTGGTGAAGGCGTCGAGGCTGCCTTCGCCGAACGCGGCCCCGTAGATGAGGAATCCCGCGTCCCGCGCCTCATCCAGCGCCCGGGCGACGTTCATGACCTTGGAGACTGGAAGGCGTTCCAACGCCCCGGCTGCGGCGCGGCGCGCCCCGGCCCCCAGAAAGGTGCCGTTGTGACGCGGGATGACCAGCCCGGCACCCCCCATTGCGTACAGGGTTCGGGCGAGGGTTCCGGCATTGCCGGGGTCCTGCACCTGATCAAGCACGAGGATGAGCGGCAGGGGGGCGTCCGCAGCGGTCGTGAGCATATCGGCGAACTCGGTGAAGCCGGCCTCGAAAAGCCGGGCGACGACGCCCTGATGCCCGGCGGGGCAAAGCCGATCGAGGCTTTGGGCATCCGCAAGCGTAAAACGGACTTTAGCCGTGCGGCACAGATCGAGGATGCGATCCGTATCTTGCGAGCGTTTGCCCTTGCGGACAAGGACGGCATCGATGCGTTCCGGTTCCCGTTCGAGAAGTTCCAAAACCGGCTTGACCCCGGAGAGGACGGCCTGCTCTTCTTTAGAATCGGAACAGGAAGCCTTTTCAAGAGAAGCGCCCTGCTCAGCCGTTTTCGGAGCGGAATGGAACGCCTTGCGGGGGGGAGTATTTTTATCTGTAATCATGAGATCCTTAAAGGTTGCCACGTCTCGGAGGATTGCCAAGCACGGCCTCGTCGAGTAGACTGGATGTGGATTTATGCCCCCGGAATGGCCCGGGGTAACATCACGAGGTGAACAGAGTGTATCGTGTTGTCCTTCCCGCGTCTATGCTTCTCCGCAGGGCAATCGGAATGCGCGCGGACGGCGTTTTGTCGTCCTGTGCGGTTTTCCGTCCTTCCGGCGTTTTGGGCGTGTTGCTGTTGTGCGTCCTTGTTGCGCTGACTGGTTGCAGCTCTAAAAATATCACGAGCAAGGGCCCCTTCGTATTGCAGGAACCTTCCAAGGGCTATCCTCAGACGCTTTCCTCTTCGGGGCAGAAGACGGGAACGGTCTATTTGCCTTCCGATGACGGCAGGCCGCTGACGAAAGCCGAACAGGAAGCGTTCCTGTCCGAAGGGGAAATCGATAGGAACTTGCCGCAGGAGGAGCTTGGGGACGTTCTGCTCCATTTTAAATATCTGGTGCATAAGGATCGTTATACCGTCGAGAAGAACCTTGAGCGCGCGCAGCTGTATATGCCGTTTATTTACGAGACGCTGCGTTCAAAAGGGTTGCCGCGCGAATTGGCGTATGTCGCATTTATCGAGAGCGGGTACAACCCGATGGCGACTTCAAGCAGCGGGGCCGCGGGCATGTGGCAATTCATTTCGAGCACGGGCAAGCATTACGGCATGACGCAGGACTGGTGGATGGATGAACGCCGCGATCCGTACCAGTCCACGCGGGCGGCGGCGGATTATCTCGAAAAGCTTTATAAAATGTTCAACGATTGGCATCTGGCGGTTACGGCTTACAACGCGGGGGAAGGAAAGATCCAGCGTGGGCTCGCCGCTACCGGCGCCAAGACGTTCTTTGAGCTGCGCCGCAAGAATGAGCAGATTTATAGCGTCCGGGATCGTCTGTCCGATGAGAACAAACAGTATCTCCCCAAGTTTTTGGCCGTCTGCAAGATAGTGCGCAATCTTGATAAATTAGGGTTTTCCTGCGCGCCGTTCGCGAGTTCGTCGCAGATCGCGGAAGTCAGGGCGAAACCGGGGACGGATCTTATGCTGTTCTCCAAAAGCATAGGTATGAGCTGGGAGGAGTTTTCGGCGCACAACCCGGCATATCAGCGCTATGTAAGCCATCCCTCGCGTTCCACCAAGGTTTATGTGCCCCGTGCGGTGGCAGGCAAGGCGCAGGCCCTGCTCTTCAAGCTGCCTCCGGCAAAAAGCGGTACGGGCTATGCCGGGCTGCGGGATTACAAGGTTTCGCGTGGCGATACGATGGCGAGCATATCCCGGAAGACCGGCGTTCCGGTGGCGGAGCTCCGGCGTATCAATCAGGTCAGCGAGCCTTTGCGCGCTGGCCGTGTGCTGAAAATCCCCGGAACCAATCGGACAGGCGTCAATCCTCGTGCATTGGCATCCGTGCGGGAAACGCCGTCTGCAAAGGGTACGCCCGTTGCGTCCGCCGGGCGTCAAGCGGTTCTTTCGCGTACGGTTTCCGCCTCTGCGCCGATGCGTGAAAAAAACGTATCGGTTGCCTCCGTCGCGTCGCACGAAGTGAAGCGGGGCGATACCATGTACTCTATTGCGAAGCGGTACGGTGTAACGCAGGAAGCGATCCTCGCCGCCAACGGCATGAAAAACCATAATATCAGTGTTGGCCAGCAGTTGCGGATTCCCGGCAAGGGAAAGACGGTGGCGTCCCAGTCTGCTAAAGCGGTTCCCGTGGCCTCTTCGGCTCGCCCTGTGACGGCTTCTTCGTCCAAGGTTCCCGTCTCCCGCCCCGTGGCTGAGGCCAAGGCCACGAATAAGATCGTCCGGTATACGGTTCAAAGCGGGGATACCCTGTGGGCCATTGCCCGCAAGTTCAACGTCTCTCCTGTCGAATTGCTTTCGCTGAACAACATGAGCCAGATACTGCCCTGCTTTATCGAGCAGTTGCCTTGCAATCTTATGATGATTATATCGTTCAGGCTTATGCGAACA
>URTO01000035.1 GCA_900550745.1 uncultured Desulfovibrio sp.
GGAGGTGCCGGTGGGCGCCAGGCTGTCATAGAAGCCGGTGAAGGCGGGCATATCCATGTGGGCAGCGTCCGCACCAGTGAGACCGGCCCCGATGACGCCCACAGCGGCGATGGCCATCATGGCGTACAGCAGGAAGGAGGACAGATAGTCACGGGGCTGGAGCAGGATCCACACGGGAGCCACAGAGGCGATGAGGATGTACACGCCGATGATCGACATCCAGGCGGCGTTGGTCAGGTAGATGGGGTGGAAGTTCAGACCCACCACCAGGCAGACCACGATGCCGATCAAGCCGGCAACGGTGGACACGGCCAGAGAAGCACCCTTGCGGTAGACAAAGAAGCCAAAGACGATGGCCATCAGGATGAACATGATGGAGATGAGTTCGTACCGGCCCACGTACATATCCCTTTGACTCTATACATGGGACGGACTGCCTAAATAGAGTATAACGGGGACTGCAATATTCACAGGACGCGTTTCCTTGCCTCCGGTGCTCGTTGTCGCCCATGTGTCGCCTGTATAAAAAAGCACAGTATTTTCGACGGAGGTATGGAATCCATTTTGTTCAACAACATAGCCATATCTATGTACATGCGCACGGAACTCATCTGTCTCCCAACTCCCGGCCTCTCTAGCCGTAACAGTAGGCCCCCAAGCTCGGAAAGGCTTCTTTTAAAGCATAACCAACAATAAAAGGAATAAGATATGACCATGCCTCAAATGTATATGTACGATTTGAATACCGGAGAATACACAGGCTGCCGTGATGCAACTCTGCGCCCGAACGGTGAACCAATTCTTGATGCCACCGGCGCGACGCCTGTTGCTCCACCCACCGCCATTCCCGATGGATGCATTGCCCGTTGGAATGGCAATGCGTGGGAGACGGTGGAAGATCACCGCCAACATATGGATGAACGCGGTCGTAAAAAGGGTGGGACGCCGTACTGGCTTCCCGGTGATACGTGGCGTTCAGAGCCCCGGTATATGGAGGAGCTTGGGCCGCTCCCGGAAAGCGCATTGCTTGAGCGCCCGGAGCGTCCGCTCGACGAATATAAGGCAGATAAGCGCCGGGAAATCGCTGCGGGCCATACGGCGGCGTTGACGGCAACCCTGACTATGCCCGCCGAATCCCCGTCCGCGGCGGAAGTGGCGACGGGAGCAGCGCTTTTCGCTGTTGACGACGCCGAGGGGCTTGCCGACGTGCAGACGATCTTGATCGCGAGGAGGGACGAGTTGCTGGCGGCGGTGGATGCGGCAAACAACCAAGAAGCGCTTGAGAACATCGTTATCGATTATCCGGTTTGATTCCTGCCCTCCCATGCCGTAGAGCCGCCGTAAACAGCATTGGGAGGACAGCATGGCCTTACGGTATGTCGAGTACAAACGGCGGCAATGGGTTTTGAGATTTCGTGATCCGTGGTCGGGAAAACAGCGCGTCAGGAGCTTTTGTACCGAAGCCGAAGCCAAGGCTTTTCAAGCCGTACAGGCTGAGCTCTATGCCCGCGAACGCGAGCTTATCCGCCGCGCGCGTCGGCGGACGTCTTCGGCGTCGGCAACGCGCGCGACAGTCGGGGAGGTTTTGGGGCGGTATATGGAAACCCTTGAAAATCCGACGACACGAAGCACGACGGCGCAGCATATCGAACCGTTGACGGCCATTTTCGGCCACCGCCGGGCGTACTGCCTGACATGCGACGACGTGCTGGCGTGGTGCGAAGTGCAGCGCCAGCGCGGGGTCGGGCAGTCAACGGTCCATCGCCGCGTCTCCATCCTGCGCGCGGCCTACGGTTGGGCCGTAAGGACGCGCGTGCTGACGGGAAATCCGCTCACGGCGCTCCGTATTGCGAAACCCGCAACCCGGCGCATCACGCCGCCGTCAGTGAAAGAGGCCCGGCTTCTCTACAACGCGGCCGCGCCTCATATCCGCCGGGTGATCGTTCTCGGTATGGCGACAGGGGCGCGCATAGGCCCGAGTGAGCTTTTCCGGTTGAAATGGAGTGACGTCGACATTGAAACAGGAATCATCAGGATGCCCAACGCCCACAAAGGGTCGCGGGACGAGGCGCGGGATGTTCCGATCCGGGACGACGTGCTTGCGCTGCTCAGGGAATGGCAGGAAGAGGATGCACTAGGCGGATGTGAATATGTCATCGCGTACAAAGGCCGCCCCGTCAGGAGTATTTCAAGCGGTTGGCACAACGCCGTGCTTCGGGCGGGCATCACGCGGCGCATCCGGCCCTATGATTTGCGGCACGCCTTCGCCTCCCTTGCTCTCATGCATGGCGCTGACATCAAAAGCGTCGCGGAAACGATGGGACACCGGGGAATCACAATGCTCCTCACCGTTTACCAGCACACGCGGTTTGATCAGCGCCGCCGGGCCGTAAACGCCGCGCCGGGGCTTTTTTCAAGCTCCGGCGCGAAAAAGGACAGAAAAAAACGAATTTCAGGCAGAGGCGGGGGAGCCGCAAACTCCCCCACCGGCCCGGCGACGACACGCCGGACCACGGCCCCACGGACGGAACGGGACCCGTCCGTAGAGTATCCGCCTGTTTATGGCTCACAGTCAGACCGCGAGCACGTAAACACCTATCAGGACGGACGCGGGGGCGCAAGGGAAGGACAACCAAAAGATGGAGTGTGCGGACAGGGAAATCAGGTGCGGCAAGTGCGGCCGCTTGTTGGGAACGGGAACGGCACTTAGGTTTACGATCAAGTGCCGGTGCGGAACGTATAATCATATTCAAGCCATTACTACGAGGGCCAAGAGCCCCAACTCCGAAAAATCGGAGTCAAACCATGTCGCAGAATACAACTCTTCCGCCGCTGGCTGATAATGCGCCCGGCGTCAACGGTTTCAAGTACAAGCCCCGCTTCGGCGTCATCGTCATCTGTAAAGACGAGGAAGAGCATAAACGGGTGTATGAGCGCCTGTGCGGAGAAGGCTACAAATGCCGGGTGGTGCGCGTATGAAGATCACCATCCACCACAAAAGCCCCGACTATCAGTCATACCGTGCCGCCTGCGTGCGGTCTCTTTTCAATGCCGAAGCAAGCGACTTTCGGCTTGAGGCGGAATTGCCGCTTGGCGCACAACCGTGGCAAATCGGGCTTATCGTCGGCCCGTCGGGTTCCGGCAAGTCTTCCCTAGGCTCCCGCATCTGGGGGCCGGAGGCTGTGCGCGGCACGGAAGCGTGGCCCGATGACGCACCGGTCATAGACGCCATCGCACCGGATGCGGAAGGCGGAGACTGGCAACAGGTGACGGCGGCGCTTTCCGCCGTCGGCCTTGGCGATGTCCCGTCATGGCCCCGTCCGTACCGCGTCCTTTCGACCGGGGAAAAGTTCCGGGCGTCCCTTGCCCGTGTCGTCTGCGAAGCTCCGGAGCACGTCGTGATTGACGAGTTTACCAGTGTTGTTGACCGCCAGATCGCCCGGATAGGCGCGTCAGCCTTTGCAAAGGCATGGCGGCGCACTGGCGGGCGGGCCGTTCTCCTCTCCTGCCATTACGACATTATTGACTGGCTCGCCCCCGATTGGGTTTTCGATACAGCAACCGGCGATTTCCGCTGGACACGGGGGTGTCTTCAACGCCCCCGAATCGATCTCGACATATTCCAGACCAACTGGCGATTTTGGCCGCTTTTTGAGCCGCATCACTATCTGAGGGTACCGCTCATGGTGGCCGCCACAAACTACGTCGGATTTGTGGGCGATCAGCCCGTGGCCCATGTGGCCGTCTCGACGCTGGCGGGACTTCGGGAAGCGCGGGCGTGCCGACTGGTCATTTTGCCGGAGTGGCAGGGCGCGGGCGTCGGCCTTCGCTTTCTCAACGCCGTCTGCGCTCTTTGGAGGCGTGGGGAAAACCGATACGGCAAACCGATGCGGACGCTTTTCCACACGTCACATCCGGGGCTTGCGTCAGCCCTGCGCCGCAGCCCGCTGTGGACGCAGGTTTCCGCCAGATTTTACGGCGAAGACAAACTCAGGTGCCATAACTCTATGGTGAATTCGAGGCAGCGCCTTGGCGGGACATGGGCCGCAGTCGGATATGGCGGACACTTTCGGGCCGTACAGGGTTTCCGGTATCTCGGTGAGGATGCGGCATGAGGATTGTACTTTTTGGGCAGAAATGGCTCGCCGCCGAAGTGCTTAAAGCCATTACGGCTCTCCCCGGCGTTGATGTTGCCGCAGTATGCCCGGACACCGAAACGCCCGATGCACTGCGCCGGACGGCCTTTGAGCTGGGCATACCTTCATATGCCGATATGGACGCACTCCCCCGGTGCGACATGGCGGTTGCGGCACATTGCCAGCGGTATGTCCCCATCGCCGTCCGCAGCCGGTGCGGGCTTGGCGTTCTGGCCTATCACCCCTCGCTCCTTCCCCGTCACAGGGGGCGGGACGCCGTCAAATGGACAATGGCCATGCGTGATCCGATAGCGGGCGGGACCGTATACTGGATGGACGACGGCGCGGACACCGGGCCGATCGAAGCTCAGGAATGGTGCCATGTCCTGCCCGGTGAAACCGCCTCGGAAGTATGGCGGCGTTCCCTCGCGCCCATCGGAGTTCGGCTGCTCACCGAAACGGTGGCACGGCTGGCCGCAGGAGGACGGCCCCAAGCCAGACCGCAGGACGAACGTGTAGCGACGTGGGAACCGGCATTCACAACGCGAAGGCTGAAGGCATAAAAGAAGGCGGGAAAACCATTGGTTTTCCCGCCTATGCACATATCGGGCCAAAAGTTTATCTATCCCCATTTTCTCATACCAAAACTAAACGGCGTTGTACACAAAATTGTGCGGCGCGTTACAGCGGGCGCTTGTAACGCGCCACAGGAAAAAACAATCAACGTCCATTGTTGCAAGAAAAACAAAGCCCACCTGTCTTGAAACCGGGTGGGCCTTGGGGCCAGAAGGTACTGAGGGGAGGGGCCGCTGTCTATTCCGCGAAAGACTTCCGGCGCAACCGGGGAAAAGCGTAGCCGCCCCCATAATGGGAATTACTTGCTTATAAATACATGATAGTCTGTTAGAGATCTACAATTTGTTGGCTTTCAAAGCTGGCGGCGGCAGAAAAAGGGATGCCGCCCAAAGCGCCCTGCCGCGTTTCCGGTGTGCCCTACCGAATTTACTTACTAAACATCGCGTAGAAGGCCGCATGACGGCCCACCGCGCGTGGGGCCGCGGGCCCAGAGAGGGCGTTTTCCGGTGGCGTGCGTATCCGCCATGTTATGGACAACAACCGCCCGCCCGGAGAAGCCGCGCCTGATCATGCCCGAAGCCCCCGCGCGTTGTTTAATACCCTTTACCCAGAGGGGCGACATCGGCAGGTCGGGTCACGGGCCGCGATCCTGTGCTAACACTCGCGCGGAGGGGCCACACTCCAACCGCAAGCTCCAAATGGCCACTCAAAAGGAACCGCCCGCACGAGGCCGCCCTTATTTTTCCGGCAGGATGATGTCGAGATAGGCGATATACAGCTCCTTTACGTCGAGCGGGGCCTTGTCCCTGAACATCCCCTGCCAGAGCAGCCCCTGCATGATCGGGGAAACGAGAAGCTGCGGGAACTGCTGGAGCGCCGGGTGGGGGTGCTCATGCGCGGCGAGGCGCAGGTTTTCCCGATGCAGTTCGAGGAGCGGGACGATCAGGCCGTGGTAGAACGGGGTGACGAGCTTGGGGTTGTGCAGCCCCTCGGCCCATACCAGCCTGATGATCCGCGCCGTCCGCGAACAGCCTTGCTCATCCAGCATCGGCCCGCAGAAGCGGATCAGCTTTTCGCGCAGGGTCAGGGCCTTATCTTCAAGGATCTCCTGAGCCAGCTCGTGCATGGGTGCGAACGCCGATTCCGTGAGGCCGTTGAACAGCCCCTCCTTATCCCCAAAATGCAGGTACAGCGTGCCCTTGGCGACCCCGGCACGCCGGGCGATGTCTTCCATGCGCGCCCCGGCGTACCCCTTGGCTGCAAATTCCTCCAGCGCGGCGTCGAGGATGGCCTCCCGGCGCGCCTCCGTCTTTTTCCGGCATTTCGATTGCTGTGCCATGCGCCCGCCTACCGGGTTTTCTTGTTGATGGGAACGGACAGCCAGACCAGCCCGGCCAGCCCGATGAAGGCTATGGACGCCAGCCAGAACAGTTCGTTGAATCCGAGCAGGAACCCTTGCCGCGTGATTTCGTTGGCGACCCATGCCTTCGCCTGTTCCGGCGAAAGGCCCATCTGCGCGAGCTGGTTGAGCCCGTGCTGCGCCGCCGGGTTGAACGGGGTGATGGACTCGGTGAGCCGGACGTGGTGCAGGGCTTCCTGCCGTTCCCACATGGTGGTGGCGAGGGACGACCCGATGGAGCCCGCCAGCACGCGGATGCAGTTGAAAAGGCTGGAGGCGTTGGCGATGTCCTTGGCGTCGAGCCCTGAAATGATGATGCTCGTGAGCGGCATGAAGAACATGGCCACGCCGATCCCCTGCACGACCTGCGGCCAGAGGACGAAGAAGAAATCGACGTCCGGGGAAAACAGGGTGCGCATGTAGAAGGCCGCCGCGAAAACCAGAAAGCTCATGGTGACGATGATCCGCATGTCGATGCGCTGCGCGAACCGGCCGATGAGCGGCGAGAGGAAGACCGGGAAAATCCCGATGGGCGCGAGGGACAGCCCGGCCCACATGGAGGTGTAGCCGAGCCGCGTCTGGAGCATCATGGGCACCATGACCACCCCCGCGAAATAAAACAGGAACCCAAGGCTGATGCAGGTTGTGCCCACGGTAAAGTTGCGGTGCCGGAACAGGGAGAGGTCAACCACGGGATGCTCTTCGGTGAGCTCCCACGCCACAAGGAGCACCAGCCCCACGACCGTGAGGATGCCGAGGAACACGATGTAGCCGGAGGCGAACCAGTCCTTGTCCTTGCCCTCGTCGAGCATGAGCTGGAGGCAGCCCACGCCGATGATGAGCAGGATCAGCCCCACGGTGTCGATGGGGTTCTTGGCGGTGGGCGTCTCGCGCCCCGCCATAGGGATGCGCAGCGCGACGAGGCATACGGCCCCCACGGGCACGTTGACGAAAAAGATCCAGTTCCACGTATAGTTGTCGCAGATGTACCCGCCGAGGATCGGCCCAAGGATGGGCGCGAGCACGATGGTCATGGACCACAGGGAAAGGGCTATGCCGCGCTTCTCGCTGGGGTAGCAGGCCAGCAGGAGGCTCTGGGAAAGCGGGATGAGCGGCCCGGCGGCGGCCCCCTGCAATATGCGGCAGATGATGAGCATCCCAAGGCTGTTGGCTATGCCGCACAGGAACGAGGCCACGACGAACAGGAACGTGGACCAGAAATACAGCCGCACCTCGCCCATGCGCCGGGCGAACCAGCCGGTGAGCGGGATGGCGATGGCGTTGGCGACCCCGAAGAAGGTGATGACCCACGTCCCCTGTGAAGACGCCACGCCGAGGTTGCCCGCGATGGTGGGCAGGGCGACGTTGGCGATGGTGGAGTCGAGCACGGTCATCGCCGTGATCACCGAAATCCCGATGGTTGCGGCGGCGAGCATCCCGCCCTGAAGCGGCGGCAGGGGCTGGGCGCTCATGGCTTGTCCGGGAGGGGGCAGACGCCGGGCAGGGCGTTGTCCCGGATGATGCCGTCGATGGTCGCCTCGACCGGGGCGAAATCGACGGCGGGGGCCTGCGAGACGAGATCGCCGGGCACGGGTTCGGTGCGGGCGGCAGCGGCGAGGAGCCGCCCCGACGTGTCGGACGTGTCCACCTTCACCACGGCGGACAGGCCCACCAGCAGGGGGTGTTCCCTGAGGTCGGCGGGATCGATTTCAATGCGCACGGGCACGCGCTGGACGATCTTGATCCAGTTGCCGGTGGCGTTCTGGGGCGGCAGGAGGGAGAAGGCGCTGCCCGTCCCGGCGGAGAACCCGGTCACGCGGCCATGATAGGTGACGTCGCCGCCGTACATATCCACGCGGATCACGGCGGGCTGGCCGATGCGCATCTTATGAAGCTGGACTTCCTTGAAATTGGCGTCGATCCAGAGGCGGTGGAGGGGGATCACGGTCATGAGCGGTGTGCCGGGCGATACGACTTCTCCAGCCTGCACGCTGCGCTTGGCGATTTGCCCGGCGGCGGGGCTCAGGACGGTGGTGCGCTGGAGCGCGAGCCAGCAGTCGCGCACGTTGGCGGCGGCCTGACGCACGGCGGGCTGTTCGGCAAGCCCGGTATCCAGCAGCACGGCGGCAAGCGCGTTGCGCTCCTCTTCGGCGGCGGCGAGGGCTACGGCGGCGTTCTCGCGGGCGTCGCGGGCGTGCTTCAGCTCTTCCGCGCCGATGGCGTTTGCCCTGCCCAGCGCCTCGCGCCGGGCCAGATTGTCGGCCTTCTGGCGCAGATCCACCCGGCGCATGCGGATGGCGGCCTCGGTTTCCCTGAGCTGCGCCTGAAGGCGGCAGGTATCGCGCACCGCCGAGGCCAGCGCCACAAGGGAACGCTCATAGGCAAGGCGGGCGTCCACGGGATCGATGCGCACGAGCCCCTGCCCGGCGGCGACCATGTCGTTGTCGTCCACATCCACGGCGACGACCTTGCCGCTCACCTGCGGCATGATGCGCAGCACGTTGCCGGCGACATAGGCGTCGTCCGTGCTTTCCTCAAAACGCAGGAACAGATACCACCACGCGCCCGCGCCTATCCCCGCAAGCAGGAACAGCAAAAGCAGGAAGCCGATGAGCGGGCCCCTGCGGGGGCGTTTGCGCCGCTGCTGGGCCTTGTCGTCGTCTGGGGTCATGGAGAGGTTTTCGTCTGTCGTCATGAGAGGCTCCCGTGCAGCGCATGGTTCCCTGATCGGCCGCTCTTTTCACAGGTTGGAATAAAACGAAAACTGACCAGTCAGTTTTATACCACGCCCAGCGCACCGTCAATCGGTTTTTGGCACACGGGCCGCCGCCCAGTGGCGGCACCCCCGGATGACGGGGAACCTCGCGAACAGGGAGAAGGCCGGGCAAGCGGGCAACAGCTTGTTTGCTATAGCAGGGGAACCCCCGTGAGTGGGGGAAAGGCTCCTCCCAAGATTTTTGTATGAGGCAATGAAGGGAAGAGCCCCCATGAGTGGGGGTAAAGGCTTTTAAGAAATAAAACATCAACCATTTTCTATGGAAGAACCTCACAAATGGGGGAAAGGCGGGGAAAGCCGAGGCATCAGCGCCCCGGCTGGAGGAGACCCCCCGCGAGCGGGAAAGGCCGACCTACAGCACGGACCGCTCAGGAGGCACAGAACCATCATGGCGGAACCGGGCGAGGCGTTCTGGGCCAGCGGCTTGCTGAACATGAAAAATAGCAGGCATGGGAGAATCCCGCGAGCAGGGGGGAGGCTCACGCCGGGCAGGGCGGCTCGCATATCCTCATCGGCGGCCCCCCGCGAGCGGGCAAGGCTCCACACGGAAAAGGGGCAGCTCCGGCAGTGAAAGGAAACCCCGCGAACAAGGGAAGGCCACACATGCCTTTGGGGGCACGCGAGGCTATCCCCGTCATTGCCCTTGCGGGCGGGGGGCGAGTTTTCCGCTGGACGGCTGGGCGGACGGGCAGGCTACGAGGATGAGGACGCTGCCGAAGATGAGGGCAATCCCCACGGCGGCGGACAGTGACAACGGCTCATGGAGGAAGAAGATCCCAAGGCAGGCCGCGGAGAGGGGTTCCGCAAGGCTGAGGGTCGAGGCGGTGGCGGCGGGCGTCACCTTGAGCCCGGCGAGGGTGAGGGAAAAGGCGACGGCCGTGGTGACGGCCCCAAGGTGCAGGGCCACGAGCGCGCCCACGGGGGTCGCTAGCCATGCAACCGGGTAGATCCAGAAGACGGGCAACATACACAGCCCGCTCAGGAGACACAGAACCATCATGACGGAACCGGGCGAGGCGTTCTGGGCCAGCGGCTTGCTGAACACGAAGTAGCAGGCATAGGAGAATCCCGCGAGCAGGGGGAAGGCCATGCCCGCGAAGCTGGCCCCGTCCACGGCGTCGGCGTTGAGCAGGAGTAGCCCGATCAGGGCGATCCCGGTGGCGGGATACCATGCCTTGGCGGGCTTTTCGCGCAGGAAGATCAGTCCGAGCAGGGCCACGACGATGGGCGAGAAGCCGATGGCGACCACGGTGCCCACGGCAACCCCGGCTTCGAGCACGCCCCGGAAAAAGAAGAACTGGAAGCCGAGCAGGGCAAAGGCGGAGGGGATGACGCAGCGCATGGGCCAATGCCAGAACCGGGGCAGATCCCCCCGGAACGCGCACCACAGGAGCAGGGACAGCCCGCCGACGAGCATACGCAACGCGCCGATGACATAGGGCGTCGCCCCTTCCGGGGCAAGGGCTTGGACAGTCCCCGTGGTGCTGAAACACAAGGCCCCAAGAAGGATGAGGAGGGGCCCTCTGACAAAGGATGTGCTCATGGCTGCTTTCCTAAAGGCTGTATCATGGGAAACGGTTAACGCTTTCTTTCTTGAAGTTCCAAAGGGAGAACGAATAAAATGCCCCAATCTGGAGCCCATCAGCGAAAAAAATGAGAAAAAGTCTCTATTTTCCGCATGCTGCAAAAATAAAACAATCCTATGCCATGACAGGGTCTTCCTGAAAGGGTCGGGGCAACCGGCAGGCCCGTTTTCCCCGGACAACGCTTTTCCCCAGCGCAATGCGCTTTATCCCAAAAGCAGCCCGCACCGAAGCAGGCTCGCGGACAGGGATTCGATAAACGCAAAAGTCTTGGGAGAGGGCTCCGGCAAGAGGTACGCTCATGGCTGCTTTCCTAAAGGCTGTATCATGGGAAACGGTTAATGCTTTCTTTCTTGAAATTCCAAAGGAATAATGAATAAAATGCCCCAACCTGGAGCCCCATCAGCGAAAAAATGAGAAAAAGTC
>URTO01000036.1 GCA_900550745.1 uncultured Desulfovibrio sp.
GACTTGATTAAGTTCGGTGTGGCTGATAAAGTGTTGAAAGTCTTGGAGAATGCAGGTATTCCTTATGAAATATTCAGAGCCGCCGGCATGTCCTCAACCTTCAATTTATACTTGAGCTCAAGGAAAATATGCTGGGCGCTCTTCTTGCCGATACCGGAAACCTGCGTGAGCGCAAGCACGTCGTCCTCAAGCACCAAGCGCCGCAGGTCGTCGGGGCGGAACGCGGAAAGGATGCCGAGAGCCGTCCGCGCCCCCACCTTGGAAATGGATGTCAGCACAATAAACGTCTGCCGTTCGTCCCATGTCTCGAAACCGAACAGTTCCTGCGCGTCTTCCCGGACGATATGGCAAATGTAGAAGCGGACATGGCCGCCCCGTTCCGGCAATTGGAGCCGCGTCTGCTGCGGCAGGTAGACTTCATAGCCGACGCCGCCTTCCGTGACGACGACACAAGCGTTGGCGCACACTTCCGCCAACCGCCCTTCTATATAAGCGATCATGGGGTGTTCTCTCCCTGTTTGAGCGGCAACACCCGGATGGCGTACCGAGGGCCAGCATAGCCCAAACCCCGCCGGGAGGAAACCCCCTCTCATGTCAGCCCGAATCTTTCATCCAGCCCTTGCGTGGGGCGAGCACTTCCAGCCTGTCCCCGACCGTCCGAAACCTCCCCCTGATCCGCGAGAGCCTCCTCAGCGGGCTCCCACAAACGCACGGGCCGGGCAACATGGCCGCCATGTCTCCCGTCCGGTAACGGATCAGCGGCATGGCCTGACGCGTCAATGTGGTGAAGACCACCTCACCCGGCGTCCCGTCAGGCACAGGTTCACCGGAAACCGGATCAACGACTTCAAAAAACAAATCACTCTCGCGCAGGTGGTACCCTTGCTTTCCGGGGCATTCAACCCCACCGCCGTAGCCTGTCTCAGTGAGGCCGTAGTGATCAAAAACCTCACAATGCCAACAATGGACAAGAGCTTCTTCCAAATCCAGCGGCAAAGGCTCCGCGCTCGACAATATGGCCCGGATTCCCGGAGAGGCCGGATGCGCACCCAAAAGACGGCGCAACTGCCCCGGCGCGGCGACCAGACAGTCCGGGCGATGCAGCTCCAGCTCCCGGCGAAAACAGGCCTGTTCCGCTGCGGGATTTCCGGCGATCCCCCGGGCTCCGATCCGGGGCAATGCCCGGATGAGCAGATCCGTAACCCCATCGGGGCGTTCCGCTCCGGGCAGCAGAATGAGCACCGTATCACCGGGACGCACCAGTACACTGATGCCGTGGGCGAAAAAATCCAGCGTCCGCTCCAAATCGGCGGAGGCGAAAGCCAGCCGCTTGGGTTCCCCGGTTGTTCCAGACGTGCTCAGCGTCACCATCCGGGCAATGGCATCCAGTGGAACGCAGACAAACCGCTTCCAGCCATCCTCAAGATCCCGCGCCGTCGTAAACGGCAGCTGTGCCACATCATCAAGCGAAGCAGGCCATGCCCCCGCCCAGATCGCCTCTCCGTGGCACGCAAAAACGCCCGCAAGACGTTTCCGGTACAGCAGGCTGTTGCGTTCCGTATAGCGCAACACCTCGTTGATTTTGTGCAACTGATACCGCAGCAACGATCCTTCGCTCAGCACATCCAGCCCGCAGCAACGCGCGATCCAGTCGTCCAGAAATGGGCGCGTCATCATACACGGCCCCGGTACAGCGTGGTGCCGTCAAACGAGGTCAGGTTGTACAGGCAAAACGGAATCAAGTTCCCTGATGGGCTGACGACATGGATGCAGCACCCTTTGACCCGTTCCAGATCCAGCGTCATGGCATCCTGAAATGCCATGCAGGACACGGTAAAGCGCTGCTCTATCCCCGCCGACGCCAAAAAACGATCGAACGCATCCCCATTCTGAGGCGCTGCCGGGGACGCGGGCGCGCTCCAGTGCCGGGCGGCGAAGGCCTTGGCCTTGCGGGCCCCCTCCGCAGCGGACGGCGTTTCCCCACAATCGCAACAGGAGGAAGCGCCCTGCACCAGTTCCAATGTTTCCCCGTTTCTCCGATAAACGGCACTGAAGGAACACAGCGCGTTTTCACATCCCGGAGGGTGGAAATCCATCCATCGGATCTGCCCTTGCGACTGCCGTTCCAGCTCCGCGGCGATCTCCGGCAATGTCACGCGCGGCGCACCGTCGGATCGCCACAGGCAACGTCCGAACGAGGACATCGGCTGGAAGTGTACGCCCCGGACATGCCTTCCCAGACGCACCCCCATTTTCACCAGCGGCCATAAGCGGTCGGCATTAACGCCCGCCGCCACGGTCGCCACCAGCACGACCCCGATCCCCGCTTCGCCGCACGCCCGGATCGCTTCCAGCTTTTCAGGAAGGCAACGCCTCCCGCGCAAAATCTCATGGGCCGCATCATCCGCCGCATCGCATTGCAAATAGACGGAATCCAGCCCCGCTTCGCGCAGCTTTGCCGCATATCCGGGCTCTGTCCCTAGACGCAATCCATTGGTGTTGCACTGGATCAACGCGAAACCGCGAGCTTTGGCCATGCGGACGATTGCGGGAAGATCATCCCGTACCGTGGGCTCACCGCCGGAAAGCTGCACATTGCACGCCCCTGACGCTTGTCTGAGGCGATCCAACTGGAAGGCGATGCGTTCAAGGGAGGGATCCGGCGCAATCTGTTCCCCGGCGCTGGCATAACAGACTGGGCAACGCAGATTGCACCGCCCCGTCACTTCAATCAACCCCGTACAGGTCTGCTGGGCATGATCCGGGCACAACCCGCAGTCGAAAGGACAGCCACGATCCCGCTCTACAAATGGATGCCGAGGATACGAAGGCGTTTTGTCACGAACCCAAGACCGGAAATCCGGCAAACCGCGCCAAATGGGAACGGAAAAAGCGCCATGCTCCGGGCACTCCTTGCTCAGAAAAACCGTGGAAGTACCCTCTTCCGCGGGATCAAGCACATATTCTGCCGGGATGCGCCGCAAACAGACGGGACAGAGGCTCTCCGTGGCCTGCGGCAGGGAACGGGCGGGGGACATTATCGAGGCTCCGTCATGTCGATTCCGTACCCGGCGCACAAATCGACGAGTTTGTCCCAACAGTCGGCGAGCAGATCCCCGCACAGTGTCATGTCCGTACCTCCGCCTGTTTTTTCCTGAATGGAAGGACAGGAAACATCCCGGCACCCTCCGGTACATACATGCTGGGCAAACCACGTCGCATAGTCGTTGATCAACGGTTCCGCCATCGGATGGGCGCTTTCACCCGTGGCCCCTTTACACGCCAGATACCCAAGCGCCGCCGCGCCGCCCGTCAACAGCCCGCACGCACCGCCACTTTGCCCCATTCCGTGGCAAAGTCCGCCGGCAGCCCTGACGAGTCCGGGGTTTTCCACCCCCTGCTGCTGCAAGACGAGCAGAATAAGGAGCTGGCTGCAACAGTAGCCTTCCCGAATCAGCGGTACGAGTTCCAACATCAATGCGTTCATTTATTCCCTTTTTCTGTAACGAACATCCAATATCCAAGCCGTTTTCCCGAACAAGCCGAACCGCCCCCCTGACATCCCCCCATCCACGCAAGCAGGGCCGAACGGGGGACGCCTTGAAACAGGAGCCTGCCCGCCAGTTCAGCGAGCAGCCGTGAATGATCTTCGGAGGCCAGAACACGAAATCCCTGCCGCGCCAGCCGTTCCGCCACAACATCCACGGGCACGGCACCACGCGCACATCCTTGCCCACCCACCCCATAGCCGCCTCCGCGGGCCACAATGTCCGTAAGCAACAGCCGTCCCCCCGGCCGCAGGACACGCCACATCTCGCCCAACGCCCGTTCAGGGTTGGACGACAGGGAAAGGACACATTCGCAGACTATGCCGTCCATGCAGACATCCCGCAGCGGAAGCCCCTCAAGCGTCCCCGCAAGGAGCGGCACTCCGGACAACCGCCCTTCCGCTTCCAGAAGCATGGGGGAGGAACAATCCATACCTACCGGGCGCAGGCCACGTTCCGCCAGCAAAGCCAGCGTCACGCCCAGGCCACACCCCAAATCCGCCACCCGCTCGCCGACGCTGAAAGCGCAGTATGCGAGCCCCCGCGCGGTAAGCTCCACGCCGCCGGGACGGAAGCAATCCGCCGATGCCAGGCGAAAAAGCTCCCGCTGGTATAAAGGCTCTTCCTGATGCTGCGGAATCATTTGTCTTCCAACAGGGCTTCCACTTCCGCCATCTTTCCCTCAGCCAAGGACTTGGGGATCATCGTCAATCCACAGGACGGGCAACGGGGCAAAGAAACGTCAAACGCACTGCCGAGGTAGCCGACCTGAACTTTGACCTGTTCCAAGGGGCATTGGCAACGGGCACATACCCAGTCGCCGGGATCCGGCACATAATTCGGTTCCATAGCCATGATGATCCTCCCGCCGGAAATTTCCGCTTTCTCACATAGCTGGTTATCACTGAGCTCACAGTGAGGCCCATTCGGGGGCCGGGGCCTGTTCCATTTCAGCAAGTGGCTGGGAACGGCAGCCTTCCGTTATCCCCGCCACTCTCCCCTGCGGCATTTTAAAGGTGGAACGGGCTGCGGACAGCCTCGTAACGGCCTTCGGGGGTTGATGTGCCAGGTACCTCCATCCGGTGGCAGTAGGCATCATGCACGACGCACACGCCGTCCTCAACGCTGTATTCCACCCAGAACGTCACCCGTACAGGGCGCAAGGATGCAAGAAAATGCCCATTGTCCCGGTTCAGGAACGTATCCCCAGATGCCTCGGCATGGCGCACGACACGCACGGCATCCTCCCTCAGGATATGGCGCTCTTCCATCTTTTCCAAGACATCCGGAGCAATGCGGACAGGGATGCCATCATCAAGCGTTTCTGCCACGTTTTCCCCGGCATAACGCCGGAGCACCTCGGTTCGCAGTGCGGCACGTCCCGCTCGCCGGGCCGACAGCCCGCTTCCTTTTGCGGTCGCCGCCGCATGAAGGGATTCACGCGGGAACAGCAGATCGAGCATATGCAGGGAAGGCTTGCCTTCCGCGGCCAGACGTTCCCTACACATGATGCAGGATGTGACGGCGTCGTGCTCAAGCTGGCCGGCCCGATCCGCCGCAATAGCCGAAGCAAGCTGCGGATTGGCGTCCCATGCCAGCCCTCCGTACCCACAACAGGGCGTCGTTTCGCCGGACAAACGCGGCCCCTCAAACGGGACGCCCCGTTTGGCAAGGAGACTCCGCACCGACCGCAACCATACCTCGTCGTGACGGGCGGAACAGGGATCATGAATACTCAATGTGGGGACGCCGCAACAGCAGGCTTCCCCGCTGAAGGACAGCGAGGGGCATTCCGTATCAAGCACTTCCCAAAGCGACGCTACGGACATTTCCGGCAAGGCTTCACGCAGCGTCTTACAACAGGAGGCGCAAGCGGCGATCACGCGAGGACGCCCAAGCGACTCCCATGTGGACTTGAGCGACCCCACGGTTTCCGCAAACAGCTTTTCCTCTCCCGCCCACTGCGCGGGAACGCCGCAGCACTGCAACAACAGGCCGACGTTGCCGAGATCTTTGCGCAACGTCTCGTACACGGCCAAAACCTGTTCTCCCCGTGCGCCCGCAAGCTGACAGCCGGGGAAAAACACATGCCCGCACCGCTCCGCAGCCTTCCCATCCGCCCCCAACCCAGCGAAAGACAGCGCACATTCCGGGCCGTTGGCGGCGGCCATGTCCTCCAGCGCGAACTCATGCGCCGAAGGGGGCATCATGCCGCGCCGAACCATATCCCTTCGGAACGACAGGCACAAATCCGCCATTGAAAAGCCTTCCGGACACAAAACCTCGCACTGGCCGCACAGCGTACAACTGTTGATCATCGTGTTGGCCTGATGGTGTCCCTTCACGATCGCGGCATTGTTGTACATCTGGCGGGCGTAAACGCGAGGGTAGCCCTTGTACTTCTGCATGTACAGGCACTCCCGCACACAAATGAGGCATTCGCACTGCAAACATCTTCCGGCTTCGGTTTTGGCCTCTTCAAGCGAATACCCTTCACCGGGGTGCTCCGGTTCCAGCCGCTGCAACGGAGCCAGCCCGTCGAGCGGGGTGTGCAGCCGGGTGGCGCTCGCGCCTTCATTCTCTCGCGAAGCCGTCAGGGAAACACCGGTCATGGAACGCTCAAGCGTCATAGCGGCCCGGCGGCCTTCCGCCGCCCATGCAACGGGGGTGCCCGTCCCGTCCAGTGACGGCCAGCCGCCGAAACAGACATGTTCCGGCCCACCCGCCACATTCAGCGTTACGGAATCCACAGCATCCCGTGATGCTGGGGCCAAGCCCGGGGCACAGGAAACATCCACAAAAACGGCGTCATAGCCTTCTACTTCCTGAAGCAGGGCTCTGTCAGGCTCTCGGCGGATCAGCGTCACGCCGCTTTTCCGCATGCTTTCGAGTTCACCATCCAAGGCTTCCGGCGCCAGTGAGGGGAATGCGGCGAGCAAACCTTCCGCCGGTTGCCCGCCCACATAGAACAAATCCACGGGATACGCCTTCCGGGAAAGATCCCATGCCGCGACCAGCCCCGCCATGCCGTCACCAATCACGGCGACCTTTTTGCTTTTTGGGGGACGCGGCAGGTTCCGCGTCTGCTGCGGACACTGCGATACGCAGGCCCGTTCCAGCGCGCCAACGGCGAGCGGCCCACCAAGCCCCTGCCGGACACAGGCCGTTTCGCACGGGTGTTCGCAAATCCGTCCCAAAACGCCGGGCAGAGGCAGATACCGCTCCAGCACTTTGCGGGCCCCGGGCATATCCCCGTGCGCCATCCGTTCGAGAAACGGCCTCACATCCATCTGCAACGGGCAGGCCGCCCGACATTTGGGCATATCATCCTGGGTGCATTGCCGTTCCCAGCTCCGCAGATCCGCCTGTTCCATAACGCCTCCCGAAAACCGTCGAAATCAAAGACCCTCCCGGCCCGCATAACGCATCTCGCTATACAAGAACCGGGAGGGCTGCAAAGCCCGGCCTTCACGAGCAAGGCCGGGCGCGTCATCTCACTCCATCAATTACTTCTTCAGAGCGGCCAGCACCTTTTCGGGCCGTGCGGGCAGATGCGTCACGCGGGCACCGCAAGCCTGATAGATGGCGTTGATGATGGCGGCATGCGGAGCGGTAAGCGGGAGCTCGCCCACGCCGGAAGCACCGAACGGGCCGTCCTTGCGGGAGTTCTCAAGATAGATCAGCTCAATGTCATCCGGGATGTCCTTAATGTAGGGCAGGCCAGCGCCGATAAGCGTAGAGTGCTTCTTGATGTCCTCATAGTCTTCAGTCAGGGCGAGACCGACACCCTGCGCCAAACCGCCGTACAACTGGCCGTCCGTTACGAGGCGGTTGTTCACCTTACCAATGTCGGCGATCATGGTCAGCTTTTCCACCGTGGTCTTGCCGGTCGTGATGTCCACGGCCACTTCAGCCATGAACAGGCCGTACATGTAACAGCAGAAAGGCTCGCCCTGTGCATTTTCGTCCGGGGACGTGCACGGGGTAGTCCACTTGCCGTACTGCCGGACTTCGCGGCCTTCGGCCTTCATTTCGTCATAGGTATAGAAACCGCCGCCGGGCTTCTTCATAGCCTCGATCAGGGTTTCACAGGCTACGCGGATGGCATTGCCCACCACGAGCTGCGAACGGGAACCGCCAGCCGGGCCGCCCACGGGGGCCTTGGAGGTGTCGTTCATGACAAGGCGGATCTTGTCGGCGGCGATGTTCAGGGGACGCAGAGCCTCATGAGCCGTACCGAGCGCGCCAGCGTCGGCACCCTGCCCATGATCGCCCCAGCACACGCCGATGGTGACCGTGCCGTCTTCATTGTACTGCGCCCAGCTTTCCGCCGAGTCGGGGCCGTCAAGGCCGCAACCGTAGATGCCGATAGCCACACCCGCGCCGCGCTTCACGGTATCCGTGGAATTCGCCGCGGCCTTTTCCTTCGCCGCCTTGAACTTGGGGCGCATGATATCGATCATGTCCGGCAGGCTGAACACTTCGGGGGCCTGCCCGGAAGGATTGGTATCGCCGGGCTTGTAGCAGTTGACCGCACGCAGTTCCAGCGGATCCATGCCGAGCTTTTCGGCCAGCTCGTCAATGAGCACTTCGGAGGGGAATTCGCTTTCCGGAGCGCCGTAGCCACGGAACGCAGCCCCCCAGCCGTGGTTCGTGCAGACCGTTTTGCCGAGGCCGCGGATGTTTTCAATGCCGTATCCAGCACCGATGTACTGGGCACCGCGCAGGGTCAGCAGGTCGCCGAATTCGGAATACGGGCCATGGTCGACGATCCAGTCGGTTTCCATCGCCTTGATTTTGCCGGTGGCCTTATCGGCGGCGTACCGGACGGTCGTAAAGAACGGCGAGCGCTTGCCGGTGTATTGCTGCTGCTGTTCATAGTTGTAGCGCAGATGGCAGGGACGGCCTGTGGCGAGCACGGCCACGCCGATAAGCGCTTCCATCGTCGGGCTGAACTTGTAGCCGAAGGTACCGCCCGCGTTGCACTGCACCATGATCATATCGTTGGCAAAATCAAGCCCCAGACCGGGGGCAATCATCAGGCCGTGCAAGTGCAGGCCGATGGATTTTGAATGGATGACCAGCTTGCCCTCTTCATTCATGTAGCCGTACCCCACGTCCGGCTCGATGGGCAGATGGGGCTGGCGCTGCGTGTAGAAGCTGTCTTCCACGACCACATTATTGGCGTCGGCGAAGAAGGGGGCGGTTTCCTGCCCTTTCACCTCTTTCTGCTCAAAATACACGTTCGGGGTTCCCGGATGGATCTCGATGGCGTCGGGAGCCATCGCGTCCGGGGCGTTCAGGTATTCGGGCAACAGTTCGAGATCAAATTTGACCTTGTCTGCGGCGGCACGGGCGTGCGCTTCGGAATCGGCGCACACGATGGCGAGGGCGTCGCCGTACTGGAATATCTTGGTATCGTTCAGGATGGGACGATCCCAGCCGTCCCCCTTGTTGGTCGGGAAGGTGATGAGGCCGGTGATGCGGTTCTTGCCCTTAACGTCCTTATGGGTCAGCACGCGGTACACGCCGGGCATGGCTTCCGCTTCGGAGGTGTCGATGCCCTTGATGTTGGCGTGGGAAACCTTGGCCTGAGCCAGCGCCAGATGCAGCGTGTTCGGAGGCATCTTAAGGGCGGTATCCGCGCCGAAGTCGTGCGTGCCGGTCACCTTGGCGACGGCGTTGGGACGCGGACGGCGGGAACCCCATGTGCGGCCGTCCACGGGCTCCTTATATTCGATGTCCTTGATGGATTTCTCGCCGCGCATGACGGCGGCGGCGTCCATGACGGCATCGACCAGCGGCTTGTAGCCCGTGCAGCGGCAGGCGTTGCGGTGGCTCTGGAACCAGTCGCGCACGTCGTTGCGGGTCGGGGCTGGGTTCTTGTCGAGCAGGCATTTGGCGGACACGATGAAGCCGGGCGTACAGAAACCGCACTGCGCGCCGCCGTGGAACATCCACGAAAGCTGCAACGGGTGCATATGTTCGGGCGTGCCGATGCCTTCAAGGGTCGTGACGGCGGCCCCGTCTTCAACGCGTTTCATTTTCAGCGTACAGGTACGCACCAGCTTGCCGTCCAGAATCACATTACAGGCACCGCACTGACCCGTGCCGCATCCGACCTTTACGCTGGTCAGCAAAAGCTGCCCGCGCAATACGTCGGCCAGCGAATCATCCGGATTCACCAGCAGCGTTTTCGTCATGCCATTTACAATGAGAGTCTTGGAAATCATGTGCCACTCCTTGATTCCACGGCCAGCCCGTCAGACGGGCCCAACCGGAGGGTTTCTGGATACCCGGACGAAAGGGCTGTTCCCTTTTCACCGGTTCCCCTGTAGCCTGCCTTGATGAGTACATTCGGAAGCCGCTCCTTCCCCGCACCCTCAGGCACGGTTCCGTACAAAAACGGTTCCCGATGACGTGCACCTATCCTACCCTGCTTGGAAGAGCGGATATGTTTATTTGTGCATATAAGAAGCCCTGCATTCTGTCAATGCGGTCACCCGAAAAACACTGATACTGTTTTTGAGGAAACACCCATGCAAAACAGCTCCCGCTTTTTCAGGAACACGTCCTGCGCTTACTTTCCGTGCCACCCTAACGCGGATCCTGAAACATTCAACTGCCTTTTCTGTTATTGCCCGCTCTATTTCCTGCCGGAATGCATCGGCACCCCCCGCTGGAACGCGAACGGTATAAAGGACTGCACCCTCTGCCTCGCCCCCCATCAGCCCGACAACTATGATCGCATTATCCAAAGGCTTTCCGCGGCGATACGCCAAAGCGCCGCAGAAAGGAAGGAAAAGGGGCCTCGACAGCCCACGGAATGATCTTATTTGAAAAACAGCAAAGCCTGCGTTATAGTCGCCTTTCTGAAACACTTTTGCGCAAGGATGATCCCTCATGCCCAACAAGCTCGAACAAGCCCAAGAAGCCCTCGCCAAGGTTGAAGCCCACATGGAAACCCTGACGCCCCAGACGCAGGCCCGCCACATGGCTGAACGCGTCCGGGACAATCTGGCCGCGTGCATCGCCATGGCCAAATGTAACCCCAAAGCTGGGGAAATCCTCATGCCGAACGTGCTGACAGCCGCCCATGAGTACCTTTCCGGCCTCGGCAAGGACTGATCCTGACCTTCCGTATGATCCGTAATAAGCCCGGGATGCGCCGACATGGGACGTTCCGGGCTTGCCTCTTTTTTGGAGACTCGGCGGGCGCCTTCCCT
>URTO01000037.1 GCA_900550745.1 uncultured Desulfovibrio sp.
AAGCACCCTATAGATGGAAATGTTTCTGCATCAAGCCTTATAGATATGATTTTTCCCGCTCAGATTTAAGATGATTTTAACATTTGTGGATGGAGGTATACAATGCAAAGGGACAGGGTACAGCAGGGCTTCACGCTCATTGAAATCATTTCCGTCTTGGTCATCCTCGGCATTCTCGCCGCTGTGGCCGTTCCGAAGTATTATGACTTGCAGCAGGATGCGCAGAAAAAAGCTGCGATGGCCGTTGTTGCTGAAGTGCAGGCCCGCGTGAACCTGAAATTCGGACAGGAGCTTTTGGCGGGAAAGTCTTGTACTGCGGCACAAGGCCTTGCGGAGGCATTGGCAACAAGCCCTGCCGATTTGGGAGGCTGGAAGCTGACGTTAGGGACTAAAAAAGATAGTGTTTATTCGGTTACTGATGCCACGCCTCCCGGAGCGAATGCAACTGCTGTTGCCCTTGCCAATGCCAATATCAGCATCGCCGCATGCCGCACGGCGACGGCGGCCCCGAACGCGATCAGCGTGTTGAACACCATACTGAACACGGGCCAGCCCCACGAGCCGGTTTCCTGCCGGATAGCGGCGACAGTCACCAGACAGGGCGCGTACAGCAGCACAAACACCAGCAGGGCCAAGGCGGTGGCGGGCGTCCAACGCCCATCGTTACGGATCTGCTGTGCCAGCGGCGTAGGCTCCTCCGGATCGATATCGCCGAGGGAATAGGCCGTGCCGAGCGTGGCGACGATCACTTCCTTCGCCGCGAAGCCGCCCACCAATGCGATGTCCGTGCGCCAATCGAACCCGGCGGGACGTGTCAAAGGCTCAAGGGCCATGCCGAGGCGTCCGGCGAACGAATGCTGGAGCGCCTGTTCCGCGCGCTCACCGTGCAGGGCCGCAAGCTGCCCTTCGAGGGAGGCCACATCGCCGCCCGAAGCCTTCTCTTCCTCAAGGTTCGCCTCAATGGTCTGCTGCCTGCCCGCGAAGTGCGCCCGCGTATCCAGCGGCAGCCGCGGATACGCCATAGCCGCCCACAGGATGATGGAAATGGCGAGGATGACCGTACCGGCCTTCTTCAGATACTCGAATGTGCGCTCGCCCGTGTGGATCGCCAGCCCCAGCGTCGTGGGCAGGCGATAGGGAGGGAGCTCCATAACGAACGGCGTGGACGGCCCGCGTATGATCGTCGAACGCAGCAGCCGCGCCGTGAGCAGGGCCACCACCCAGCCGGTGAGCGTCAGGCCGAACATGACCGCCGCCTCATGGCCGGGGAAAAAGACGCCGGAAAAAAGGATGAAGACCGGCAGCTTGGCTCCACAGGCCATGAAAGGCACGGTCAACAGCGTCGCGATTTTTTCGCGGGGGCTCCGCAGGGTGCGGGCCGCCAGCACGCCGGGCACGGCACAGCCGCCGGCAATGCCCCCGCCAACGATGAACGGCATCACCGAACAGCCATGCAACCCGAAAATACGGAAAATGCGGTCGAGCATGTAGGCCATGCGCGCCATGTACCCGGTATCTTCAAGAAAGGCGATTTGAAGGAATATCAGCATGATGAGCGGGACAAAGCTCATGACGCCGCCCACGCCGTCGATGATGCCCGAAAGCACCAGCGACTTGAGCTGTCCGTCGGGGAGCACGGCGTCCGCGCCTTCCCGCAGCAGGGCAAACCCCTGCTCCACCCAGCCCATCGGGATCTCCCCAATGGTGAAGGTAATGGTATACAGCAGATAAAGCACGCCGAGCATGATCGCCGGGCCCATGAACGGATGCGTCAGCACCTTGTCCATACGATCCGAGAACTGGATGCGCGCGTGCATGTCCTGAAGCCGGATCAGCACCCCGTCCCGCAGCAGCGAGGAAATGAACCCGTAGCGGTAATCCGCGATGACGGCTTCGGGCCACGTATTCAGCGTATCCCGCAAATGCCGCGCCACCCCATCCACCTGCCGCTCCAGATCGGCGGCAAGCTCCGGGGCTTCTGCGCGGCTGCGGGTGAGGATTTCCTCGTCCTGCTCCAGCAGCTTGAGCGCGACCCACCGCGCCGGGTATTCCGAGGCCAGCAGCCCGGCCTCGGCAATGGCGGCTTCCATATCCCGCAGCACGGGATCAAGGTCGGGCCCATACGAAATATGCAGCGGCTTCCACGGCTCGCCGCGCTTGGTTTCGACGTAGGCTTCCGCCGCCTTCAAGAGTTCGGGCAGCCCTTCGCCCGTGCGGGCCACGGTCGCCATGACCGGGAAGCCCAGACGCTGCGACAGGCGCTCCATATCAATGGTCATGCCCTGCTTGGCGGCCTCGTCCATCATGTTCAGGGCCAGCACCACGGGCACGCCGAGTTCCAAGAGCTGGATGGTCAGGTAGAGGTTGCGTTCCAGCGCGCCCGCATTGAGCACGTCGATGACCACGTCGGGCCGTTCCTGCGCCAGCACATGCCGGGCGACCGTCTCCTCCTGCGTATAGGCGGTCAGGGAATACGTCCCCGGCAGGTCGATAAAGCGCACATTCCGCCCGGAAGGCATCTTGATGAAGCCTTCCTTCTTTTCCACGGTAATGCCGGGATAATTGCCCACATGCTGGTGCGAGCCGGTCAGCGCGTTGAAGGCCGTCGTCTTGCCCGAATTCGGGTTGCCCGCGAGGGCTATGGTAAGCTGCGGCTCCATGAGGCATCAGCCCGCCTGTTCCAGCGGTTCGACGACGATGTAGTCGGCTTCGTTGTTCCTGAGGCTGAGCGTGAACCCCGGCAGGCGCAGGGCCACAGGATCGCGCAGCGGGGCGCGTCCCACCACCTCCACTTCCGCGCCGGGGATGAGCCCCATATCCCGGATGCGCCGCCCCAGCTCGCCGCTGGCCTGCACATGGGCGATGCGGGCTTTCTGCCCCTCCTTCATCCTGCGCAGGGAAATGAGCCCGGCGTCCTGCATCTCCTTGGAAATGGGACAGCCTTCGCCGCCGCACGAACGGGCTTCGGCGCAATCATGCTCCCCACGCTTTCTATGGCAAAATCCAAACATACTGTCCCCCGGCTTCAGCTTTATCGTCACATCCGGCGCCGCCCCTCTGGGAAGGCGCATCCCCGGCCCCGGCGGGCCCCGTGGCAGCCGGCGCAGCCGCCGCTGCATACCGGACGTTTCATGGCATTGATCCTGCGGCATACGAGCCACGCCGCAGCGAGGATCGACACGGCGAGCAGGGATTCCCACGAAAAAACGCTTCCAGCGGCGAAAACAGGTTCCGCGTCCATGCCTCCTCCCTGATGATGCCGATTTGATCTGCCTTTTCTATAGTTTTTTGAAAATAAATGTCAATTTAGGCATGAGAACATTTTGCCCGGCATCCCCGGTTTCTTGCCCTTACCCCGCATCTCGTCTATACTTTTTTTTATTCACAACTTTCTTCGGAGCGTCCCCATGTCCCTTTCCGCAAGCGCACCTTCCCCAATCCCAGCCACCTCCGCCCCGCTGCTGCAGGCGGAAGGCGTCACCGTGCGGTTCGACGCCTGCGAACGCCCGTTCGACGTGGTGCGTGACGTGTCGTTTACGCTGCATCCGGGGCGCACGCTCTGCCTCGTGGGGGAATCCGGCTGCGGCAAGAGCATGACGGCGCTGTCCCTGCTCCGCCTCATCCCCGAACCGGGGCGCCTCGCCGCCGGGCGTATCCTCTTTGAGGGCCGCGACCTTGCCGGATTGCCCGAATCCGAGATGGAACGCGTGCGGGGGCGCGACATCGGCATGATCTTTCAGGAACCCATGACCTCGCTCAATCCGGTCATCCGGGTAGGAGAACAGGTCGCGGAGCCGCTCATGCGCCACCTGCGCCTGTCAAAGAAGGCCGCGCTCGCCGAAGCCGTGGAACTGTTCCGGCTGGTCGGCATCCCCGCGCCGGACATGCGCGTCCGCGACTACCCGCACCAGCTTTCCGGCGGCATGCGCCAGCGCGTCATGATCGCCACGGCGCTGGCCTGCAAGCCCCGCCTCCTGCTCGCCGACGAACCCACCACAGCCCTCGACGTGACCATACAAGGCCAGATACTCGCCCTGCTCGGCGATCTTTCCCGCGAACGCGGCATGGGGCTCCTGCTCATCACCCACGATCTCGGCGTGGTGGCGGAAATGGCCGACGAAGTGGGCGTCATGTACGCCGGGCGCATCGTGGAGCGCGCGCCCGTGCGGGCCCTGTTCGCCGAACCGCTCCACCCTTACACGCGGGGCCTCATCCGCTCCGCGCCGACGCTCGACACACCCCCGTCGGCGAAGCTGGACGCCATCCCCGGCACGGTGCCCTCGCCCGGCGATCTCCCGCAGGGATGCCCCTTCCGGCCGCGCTGCCCGGAAGCGCATGGGCGCTGTTTCAAGACGCCGCCCACCGTCGAATCAGCCGGGTCAGACGGCGTCCGGGAAGTCTGCTGCTGGCTTGCCGAAGCAAGGTAAGTGTTGCCGAATGCGGGTTCAGTCCTATATAGAGTGTTGGCAGATGCGTCACGGAGACGGCGCGCTGCCGAATATGATCATTAAGGAGCTAGCATGACCGATACACGTGATCCCCAGAACGAAAAAGAACAGAACGGCGCCACCGAAGAAAACCTTACGGAACCCGCGCAGGCCCCTGAAAAAACGCTTGAGGAGCAGTGCCGCGAAGAAATTTGCCCCACGTGCACGGTCAAGGCCGAAGCGGATGAGACCAGGCTGCGCGCCCTCGCGGAAATGGAAAATTTCAAGAAACGCATCCAGCGCGACCATGACGAGTACATGCGCTACGCCAGCGAACCGGTGCTTAAGGATCTCCTGCCCGCGCTGGACAGCCTTGATCTCGCCATCCAGTACGGCGGCAACGACGAAACCTGTAAAAGCCTGCTCACCGGCGTGATCATGACCCGCAAGCTGCTCCTTGACGCGCTCAAGAACCACGGCTTCGACGTTGCTGGGGAAGTGGGCGAATCTTTCAACCCCGATATCCATGACGCCGTTTCCTATGAAGAACGGGATGACATGGAGCCCGGCCTGGTCAGCACCCTGCACCAGCGCGGCTACCGCCTGAAAGACCGCCTGCTGCGTCCCGCCAAAGTATCCGTCAGCCGCAAGCCCGCCTGACGATGGCAGCCGAACCGACGACAAGAAGCAGGGCGTCCGCCCCTCTCGGAGGCGCATTGCGCGCCGAGAGCTCGGAGGGCGTCCTGCGCGTCATTTTCAGCGGCGAATGGAAACGGGAGCTGCTTGGGCCGGACTTTTTTCAGAAGCGCGACGAAGCGCTGCGTGAGGCGGAAAGGCTCCTGAAGGAGGCCCGCAGCGTCGAACTCCTCGGCGAGGATCTCGGCGAATGGGACAGCGGCGTGCTCGTGGTCACCACCCGGCTCGTCACCCTCGCCGGAGAGCGCAACATCCCGCTTGATGACGCCCGCCTCCCCGAAGGCATCCGCAACCTGACCAAGCTGGCCCTCGCGGTTCCCCCGAACACCGCCGCGCAGCGTAAGGCCCAAAAGACGGGCTTCCTCGAACGGGTCGGCGGCTTTGCGCTGGCCGTCCCCAACATGGCCCGCGATATTTTCGATTTCATCGGCGAGCTTGTCCTCAGCGCCGGAAGGCTGTTCCGGGGCCGCTCCTCCTGCACGTCGGCCAATGTCTGGCTCGCCGTTCAGGAAAGCGGCGTGGAGGCCCTGCCCATCGTTTCGCTGATCAGCCTGCTCGTGGGCCTGATCCTCGCCTTCGTCGGCGTGATCCAGCTCAAGATGTTCGGTGCGGAAATCTACGTTTCCAGCCTCGTCGCCGTGAGCATGACCCGCATCATGGGCGCGATCATGACCGGCATCATCATCGCGGGCCGTACCGGGGCCTCCTATGCCGCCGTCATCGGGACCATGCAGGTCAATGAGGAAATCGACGCCCTCACCACGCTCGGCGTGGCCCCTTCCGACTACCTCATCATGCCCCGCATCCTCGCCCTCACCGCCATGACGCCGCTGCTCGTGCTCTACTCCGACTTCATGGGCATCATGGGCGGCTTCATCGTCGGCGCCGGGATACTCGGCCTTGATCCTATGGAATACTACACATTTACCCAGAAAGGTTTCAACATCAACAACCTCTGGGTGGGTATGACGCACGGCGCGGTTTACGGCATGCTCATCGCCATAACCGGCTGTTATCAGGGCCTGCGCTGCGGCCGCAACGCCGAAGCCGTCGGCAAGGCGACCACCTCGGCCGTGGTCTACTCCATCGTGGGCATCGTGCTGTCCACGGCTGTCCTCACCATCCTCTTCAATATTTTGAACATATGAATACCTCCACACCCATCATCGAAGCGCGGGATCTTACGGTCGGCTACGGCAGCTACGTCGTGCAAAGGGATCTCAACTTCACGATAAACCGTCAGGACGTATTCATCATCATGGGGCCGAGCGGATGCGGCAAAAGCACGCTCCTGCGCGTCCTTGTGGGCCTGCTCCAGCCTGCAAAGGGGCAAGTGCTCTATAAAGGGCAAGACTTTTGGGCCGGAACCGAAAGCGAACGCCAGAAGCTCCTCAGCGGCGTGGGCCTGCTCTTCCAGAGCGGCGCGCTGTGGAGCTCCATGACCCTCGCCGAGAATGTGGCCCTGCCCTTGCAGCGCTATACGAAACTTTCCCCCGCCGAAATCAGGGAGCTGACTTCCCTCAAGCTCGCGCTCGTCGGCCTTGCCGGGTTCGAGGGCTATTACCCGTCCGAAATCAGCGGCGGCATGCGCAAACGCGCCGGGCTTGCCCGCGCGCTGGCGATGGATCCCGAAATCGTTTTCTTTGACGAACCTTCAGCCGGGCTCGACCCGGTCAGCGCCGCCCTGCTGGACGAGCTTATCCTTGAACTCAAGGAAAACATGGGCATGACCGTCGTAGTCGTCACCCACGATCTGGACAGCATCTTTACCATCGGCAACAACAGCGTATTCCTTGATGCGGCGACCCACACCATGATCACGGGCGGCGATCCCCATGCCCTGCGCTGCGATCCGGCGCATCCCGACATCGTCCGCTTCCTGAACCGCGGCAAAACCGGCTCCTGCCCCACCCCCTCCAAAGGATACCGCTCATGAGCAAGCCAGCCAATAAAACCCTCATCGGCGCCTTCGTCGTCGGGGCCACGGCCCTTCTTCTGCTCGCCATCGCCGTTTTCGGCTCCGGCAAGCTGTTCCAAACGACGAGCCGCTACGTGCTCTTTTTCGACGGCTCCATCAGCGGGCTTTCCGTTGGGTCGCCCGTCCTGTTCCGCGGCGTCCCGGTGGGCCGCGTCGTCGAAATCCGGCTCACGGGCAACCTTGACAATCTGGTGTTCCAGACCCCCGTATTCATTGAGCTGAACAAAAAGGACGAAGGGCGCTTCTCCATCTCCGACGGCGACATCTCCAGAAAGGAATACCTTGATCGTTTGGTCAGCCACGGCCTGCGGGCAACGCTGGCGACCCAGAGCCTGCTCACCGGCCAGCTTATGATCGAGATGGATTTCTATCCCAGAAACCAGATCCCCTATCCCATCAAGGAAGTCAAAGAGTACGACGACGTACCCGAAATTCCGACCATACCGTCGCAGCTCGACAACATCCTGCAAACGCTTACGACGCTGCCGTATGACGAAATCACCTCGAACCTCCTTGAGATTACGGAAGGCGTCAAAAAAATCTTGGGCAACTCCAACACGACGCAGCTGGTCGGCCATATCGACGGGCTGGTGCTCCAGCTTCAGGAAGTCGGCACCAGCCTCGACAAGACGCTGGCGAGCATCCGCGGGCTTGCCGATCCCTATACGAAGCTGGCGCGGGATACGGACAAACGGCTGTCCGCAGCGCTGGAGCAGGCGTCACGGGTTCTGAGCCGCATCGAAAACGTCGCCAAGGAAACGGAACTGACCGTCGTTTCCGCCCGCGGCGTGGTCGGCAAGAACAGCACGACCGTCATCGAGCTCAATCAGGCCATCCGCGAAATCACCAAAGCGGCCCGGGCCGTCCGCGTGTTCGCCAACACGCTTGAGCGCAACCCTGAATCCGTATTGCGCGGGAAAGTGCGGTAAAAGCATTGCAAAGGAGGGATGGGCCCCTTTCCCCCTCCTTTGCCCAAGCCCTTCAACTCGGTGGAGTGCGGCACGGCAGGCATTCGAGCGGAAGCCCAATGAAGGGCGGATTGACGGCGGACCCCCGTTTCCTCGCTTGCTGAGTCACTGTATCGCTCTATAAGAAGCGTAAAGAGCCCCAAAAACGGACTGCCCCCATGAAGGCCCTTTAAACATACAGGGAAACGGCGCACCAGACCAGCAGAAGCGCCATGACCGCATTGGCGGCGGCATGGTGGCTTTGGAGGAAGCGGCGGAATACGGCCCCAAAGAGCGCCCACGAACAAGCGCCGACATAGGCGACAAGCGAAAGCACGGCAACGGAAACGGCCAGGGGCATAAAGGAATCATAGTACGGAAGCACAAAGGACGAGAAGGCTGTCATCCCATAAAGCATGCCTTTGGGATTGAATAATTGCAGCAGGATCCCTGAAACGATGCCGTTGGTGGGTGCAAAGCGGGATTCTTCATCCCCTGCCTTTGAGCGCCAGATGCCAAAGGCCATCCAGAGGATATAAGCCGCGCCGACGGCACGCATTGCGGGTTCCACGTCCGGCAAAAAACGGAATAACGTCGCGCCGAACAGCGCGCACGCCGCCATGATCCCCAAAACGCCCAGCAGGACGCCGAAACAGAAGCGGAGGCTTTTTCGGAGCCCATACGTGCTTGCGCATGAAAGCGCCATGATGTTGTTGGGGCCGGGCGTAAAGGACATGATGCACGCGAAAGACAGGAAAGCGGCGATGGACGGCATGGCGGAGCTCCTTTGGACAGGTGCGGCAAAGCATACGTTTTGTGCATTATAATGTCAAATATGGACAGGATAACGCCCTTGGAAAATATCGGCCTGATTGTAGCGGAAAACCTCAAGCGCCTGCGGGAAGAGCGGAAACTCAGCCTTGAGGCCGTAGCGAAAAGCTCCGGCGTAAGCAAAAGCATGCTCGGACAAATCGAACGCGGCGTGACCAACCCAACCATCTCGATACTCTGGAAAATAGCGAATGGGTTGAAGATTTCTTTTACATCGCTCATGATGCGCCCGGAAACGGATGTCGAACTCGTCCGGCGTTCCGCCATAGCGCCGCTTGTCGAAGCAGACGGAACATACAGGAACTATCCGGTATTTCCGTTCGACAGCTCCCGTGGGTTCGAGATGTACTCCATTGAGCTGGATCCGGGAGCACGGCTTGATGCCGAACCGCATCCCGCTGGAACGCAGGAGTTCATCACGGTTTTTTCCGGCACGCTGGCCGTACTGCTCAACGGCCAGCGCTGGGCGGTTGGGGACGGCGACTCCATCCGTTTCAAAGCGGATCGGAAACACGCCTACGCCAACGAGGGAAATACGCCGTGCCGTTTGAGCATGGTCATTTGCTACCCATCTTAAAGAAAAAGGAAGTCGTATGAAAAAACGCGCCCTTTCCCTGCTGCTGGCCCTGCTGGCGCTGGCGGGCTTGCTCTCCGCCGCGGGCTGTTCCCTCGGCCGCAGCCCGCGTCCCGATTTCTACATGCTGTCCTCTCCGGCGGAAAACAACGTATTGTCAGGAAAAGAGAAAATCTCCGGGCCGCGCGTCGCCATCGGCCCCGTAGCCATTCCGGGCTATCTGGACAGGCCCCAGCTCTTCCTGCGTGACAGCAATGACGTCAAAGTCGAGCTGGCCGAGTTCAACCACTGGAGCGAACCGTTCGGCGAAGGGGTGATCCGGGTGCTCTGCGACGCCGTCTCCGCATCCCTTGCCCCGCGCAAAGGACTGGCCTCCCCCATCCGTTCGCAACAGCCTTTCCAGTGGCGCATTGCCGTGGATATCGCCCGTTTTGACGGCGCACCCAACGGCAACGTCATCCTTGATGCGGGCTGGAGCCTCGTGAACGAGAACGGCGAAGAACTCAATTCGGGCCGTTTTGTGCAACACGCCCCCGCCGGCCCCGACATCCCCTCGATGGTACAGGCCCAGAGTACCCTCCTCGCCCAGTTCGGCGCGATGTTGGGACAGATGATTCCATAGGAAAGGGAAGAAGGGAGAGGGAACCTTTCCGGTGAAAGTTTTCCTCTCCCTTCCCCAAGCCCCTCCCCAAAAAGACGGCCAAGACCTCCAGACAATGCCGGGGGATTGGAACGCGGTGACCGCTTAACGCATTTTTGCTGTTTGCCTACGGCGGATTACAGCAGTTCAGCCTGCTCTACTCCCCTCCTCCTTTTTCCTGATTCCATATGCAGGGCCGCATTTCCCGTTCTCCTACTCCTGCCGTACCCACGGAAAGCCTCTAGCCCAAAAGCTCTCTCCCGCTATTTTACGAACTTTTCCAAAGCGTCCCGCGATTTCAACAGCACATTTCCTTTTCAGCTAGCCTGATCTCCGACACGCTATAGGACGGAATCAACAACGTTGTATATAAGCCGTAGAGAAGGGCCTTTGTGGAACGGTGCATCCCCGGTGGTTCGCTACTTCGTGAAACAAATTCACTCGTTCCCGCCGAAAATTGCCGCACAAAATCTTTTCCCGTATTTGGGCTCCAAGCAACGTGCTATTTGCACTCCCAGTGCTTGTATGCTGTCCCCTTTGTAATCGCTTCATAAAAAGCCTCCCTGTTCTGCTTTGGACGGTTCGGACAAGAAGGATGTTTACTGCTTTAGGTCGTGTCGACTATTAGATATAATCTATTAAAATGTTTAGCTATT
>URTO01000038.1 GCA_900550745.1 uncultured Desulfovibrio sp.
CCGTGGATCCCGCCAAGGGGAAAACCGGAGAAAAAGGCTGTATTTTTCACCGCACTGTGGAGATGAAACAACCACAAACTATAACAGAGCCTTTTATTTTGTGTCCGGTACGATTGCGTGAGGAAGATTGGGGAGGGAACGCTTTCCTTAGGTCATGTCGTCAATTGGATATAATCTATTGAAACCATTTAACTGTTTTTCAGGTTGCAAAAGGATTGTTTCCAATAGTTTCAAATAGCTACATATAAAATGGCGACACGGCCTAGAACGGTTTTCCTTTCCCAAAAATTCCACTCCGAGGGCTTTGGGCTGGCGGGGAGGCTGCGCGGAATGTTCCGTGGATGAAGGCAAAATAGGTGGTGTGATTATAGCAAGAGTAGGAACAGGGCAGGCAAGGGGGAAGCGCCATATCTCTTGGGGAGAATATGGAATCGGTGCAGGAGGATGAGGGGAGAGGGCATTATGGAGATGCCCTCTCCATGCTTTACTGCCGCAGTTGTTTTTCCGGCAAGGCCGCGCTGATGACGCCTACGAAAGTAAGCCCGACGCCAAGGGCTTGGGCCAGCGTGAGGCGTTCTCCGAGGATGGTAAAGGCGAAGATAAGGGTGAATACGGGGATGAGGTTGCCGAAGAGGGCTACGATGCCCGCTTCAAGGTGTTTGAGTGCGAAGTTGAAGCTCAAATAGACAAGGAAACCCACGCCGATCCCCATATAGAGCAGGCCGCCGACTGCGGGCGCGGTGATGTTGGCGGGCATGGGCGTCATGAACACGAAGGGCAGGAATACGATGGTTCCGCCGAGCGCTTGAATGGCGGAAATGCTCAGGAAGGAGTAGCGCCGGGAAATAAAGCGTACGCATATGGCATAGCCCGTTGCGGACAGGATGGCCCCAACCATGAGCAGGTTGCCGAGGATGGGGTTGGATGCCTGATCCGAGCTTTCGGCGGCGAGGGAGGCTCCGGCGACGCCCGCCACGGCAAGCAGCATGGCGACGATGGTCTTCTTGGTCAGCTTTTCGCCGAGGAACAGCCATGCGGCTACGGCGGTGCAAAGGGGGAAGCAGGCCGCGATGACGCCGCCCTGCGATGCCGTGGTGTAGGTCATGGCGAAGGTTTCGCAGAGGAAGAACAGGCAGGGCTCGAACAAAACCATCGCCACCAGATATTTCCAGTCGCCTTTTTGATAAGGGAGACGGCTCCACAGGCGGTACAGCGCCAGATAGATGACCCCGGCGAACGCTACGCGGGCGAAAACCACCTGCATGGCGGTAAACGACTCGAACGCGTATTTCATGGCGATCATGCCGCCGCCCCACGTTGCATAGCTCAGGATCAGCAGCGCCATCAGCACGTTCTTGGATACGGTCATGGTTCCCTCCCCAAAACGCCCGCAGGTTGTGGAACGGCGGGCCATCATGATGTTTCCGAGAACTTTAGATGGTTGTGCCCGGCAAATCTGATGCAGATGCGACACTTTTGCAAAAATAAGGGGATGTGGGGGGAGGGGCGGAAGGGAAAGCGTAAGGCGTGGCGCCCCTGTCCTGAAAAAAACGTGAAGGCTTGTATGGCCTCCACGGTTTGTACAGAGACGGTGGGTTGGCGGGTTAGGGGGCAGGCCATGCGCCCGCGGAGCTTGCCGTGAGGCGCCTCTTACGCTGTTGACATCTTCGGGGCAGGCCATGCGCCAGCGGAACTTGTCCTTTCTGCATCAGGTTCGAGGTGCCGCCGCCGGAGCAGGCCATGCGCCTGCGGGGCTTGCTTTCGCCAGCGGCCTTTGAAGGAGCCTGAACCAGATCAGGCCATGCGCTCGCGGAGCTTGCGGCGTTCGCGGTCGATTTGCTCGTCCGTGGCTCCGAAGTCGCGCATCAGGTGCTCGGTCATGGCGACGGCGACTTCACGTTCGCCGGAGAAGACGGCTGATACGCCTTCGGACTTGAGGTTTTCCGCCACACGCAGATAGGTGGTGTGGACGAGGATGCGCAGGTTGGGGTTGATGGCGCGGGCGACTTCCACGATTTCCCCGGCAGGCGCGCTCGACGAGGAAATGATGAGCCCCTCGGCCTCTTCCGCTCCCGCGTGGATCAGGACTTCGCGCTGTGTGGCGTCGCCGTAGATGATCTTCTCGCCGAGCGCGCTGACCCTCCGCACGGTATCAATGTTCATTTCCACGACCACCACGTCGAGGTTGTTGTCGCGGAGGATGCCCGTGAGCTGCTTCCCTACGGGGCCGTACCCTACAACAATGATGCGCTGCGCGCCTTCAGGGTGGGAAAGCTCATTTTCGTCGAGCCGGGGGAGCCCGATGCCCTTGGATTCCAGCCAATGGGCCACCCCGTTGATGCGCCGGTAGAGCAGGGGGTTGAGGGTGATGGAAACGATTGCCGTCACGATGATGGCGCTGGACGCTTCCTTGGGCAGTACGCCGAAGCTGACGCCCATCGCGGCGAGGATGAAGGAAAATTCGCCGATCTGCGCCAGTGCGACCGCGACGGAAAGGGCCATGCGCAAAGGCTTGCCGAAGAGCTTGACCACAATGAAGGCGGCAAGCGGTTTGCCGATGAGGACGATCCCAAGCGTGGCGAGGATGAGGGGCCAGTCGCTGATGAGCGAGGCGGGGTTGAACAGCATCCCCACGGAAACGAAGAAGAGGACGGCGAAGGCGTCGCGCATGGGCAGGGCTTCCGCGGCGGCCTGCGAGCTGAATTCGGACTGGCCGACGACCATGCCGCTGAGGAAGGCGCCGAGGGCCATGGACGCGCCGAAGAAATTGGCCGCGCCCACAGCCACGCCGAGGGCCAGGACAAGGACGGAGAGGGTGAAGAGATCGCGGGTTCCGGTGCGGGCTACGTAGGCGAGGAGCTTGGGGATGATCCGCTGGCCGACCACGAGCGCGAAGACCACAAGGGCGCCGAGTTTCAACGTCGTAACGGCAAGGACGTGCCAGACGCTTTCGGACTGTCCGCCGCCGCCCACGATGGCGGGCAAAAGCACCAGCAGAAGGATGGTGAAGAGGTCTTCCACCACCAGCCAGCCGAGGGCGACGTGCCCCGTCGTGGTGTGCAGCGCCTTGTTGTCGGAGAGGACGCGGGTCAGGACGACCGTGCTGGCGACGGAGATGGCCATGCCGAAAACCGCCCCGGCTGACCATGACCAGCCGAAACCGTGCGAAACGACCATGCCGAGCAAGGTTGCCGCCCCGATCTGGGCTGTCGCGCCGGGCAGGACGATACGCTGGACGGCCAGCAGGTCTTTAAGGTGGAAGTGGAGGCCCACGCCGAACATGAGCAGGATGATGCCGATTTCCGCGCACTGGGAAGCCGTGTCCGCATCGGCGACGAAGCCGGGGGAGTAGGGGCCTACAATAATGCCTGCCAACAGGTAACCCACAATGGGGGACATGCGCAGTTTTTGGGTGATGAATCCGAGCACGAGGGCTGCGCTCAGGCCACCGGCAAGCGTCAGGATGAGATCGACGTTATGCAGCATAGGATCCTTTGCATGTGCGGTTGTCCGTTCACGTATCCATGATTGCATCCTTTTTCAAAGAGCAAGAATGCCGAAACGGGGAACGAATATCAAGGGGATAGCCCTGACCGTTTCGTGATTACCTCCCAACGTCGCCTGAAAGAGGCGCTTGCTTCCCTCCATGATGCGCCGGGTCGGAAAAGGGCTTGCGGCGCGGGGCGGCTGCCCATACGGAAGATGCCGCAAAAGTGGGTAATGGAGCATCCTGCGTTTTTTTCCGATGGGAGTAAAGGTTTTGGGAAAAATTTTGATGTCGGATGCTCATGCCGTTTTTGCAAAAAAGATACTTCTATGGAGAAAAACGGCATTGATATGGCCATGTTTCATGGCCTTTTCCCCAGCCTTTTCGAGAAAAGCGCCCAAGGAGCGGCTGTCTGTGAAAAATATCGTTAACAAAAGAGAAAGGAGGAATTTCTGTTGAATAAAAAAATGAAAAGGACTATCCTTTTTTGAAAGAAAAATTCTTGCAAAAACGTACTGGTTCTGGGAACGCATCCCGGCTTTCGCAGGTCTCCGACCATCGGAATGTCATGAAAATCAAGCTCGACGAAACCAATCTGGCAATTATCAAGGCGCTGCGCAATGGCCGCGCCTCTTTCCGGGACATCGCCGCGGATCTGGGGCTTTCCGAAGTGACTGTCCGTACCCGCGCCGCCCGGCTCATCGAAGACGGCGTACTGGACATCTGCGGGCAGGTCGATGTGGAAAAGCTGCCCGGCCATACGCTGGCCCTGGTGGCGATCAAGCTCCGCTCCCCGGATCTGGTGGGCGAGGGCGAAGTGTTTTCCCATCTGAGGGGCGTGGTTTCCGTGGCCGTCCTGACGGGGCGGCACGACCTCATCCTGACCGTGCTGCTCAATGAGGAATTCGGCCTGCTGGATTTCTACACCAACGAGTTCTCCAAGTGTCACGACAGGGTGTCTTCCATCGAAACCTTTATCGTTTATAAGGGGTTCGGCCTGAAAGTGCCCTATGTTCTGTAGGCGCCCGGCGGTTTGTGGAGTTTTTTGAGTCGGCGGGGTGTCCCGTCGGCTTTCTGGTGTCGCACAGGCGGCGCGGGATTTCGTACAAACAGGGAATGTCAAACGGAGTCATTCATGTTGCATCAAACGGCATTACACGCAACGCACGAGGCCCTCGGAGCCACGCTGGTTGATTTCGGCGGCTGGGATATGCCGCTCTGGTATCCCACCGGCGCGGTGAAGGAACATCTCGCCGTCATCCAGCACGCCGGGCTGTTCGACATCGGGCACATGGCCGGGCTCATGGTTTCCGGCCCCGATGCGCTGGAGGCCCTCCAGTGGGCCTTTACCAAGGATTTGTCCTTGTCCGGCCCGCGTGCCGCTTACGGCGCGTTCCTCGACGCGTCCGGCGGCGTGGTGGATGACGCCATCATATACCCCCTGAGCAAAGGCCGCTACTTTGTGGTGCTCAACGTGGGCAAGGGCGAACGCATCGCCGAATCGCTCCGTGCGTGGGCCGCTTCCGAAGGCAAGGACGTCACGATCCGCGATCTCGCCGGGACGTACGGCAAGCTTGACCTTCAGGGCCCGGCCACAGTCCGCGTCATGGCCAAGCTCCTCAAGGATCCCGACGCCGTATTTGACAAGCTGCCTTATTTTTCCTTCAAGGGCGACATCGAACTTGCCGACAGCGATATCTTCCTTGCCGACGGGACGCCGATTTTCCTGTCCCGTACGGGATATACCGGTGAGCAGGGTTTTGAAATCTTCGTTCCCTACGACAAGATCGTGGACATTTGGAACCGGATTCTCGAAGCCGGGAAGGATGAGGGCGTCATCCCCTGCGGCTTGGCGGCCCGCGACTCCGTGCGCGCCGGGGCTATGCTTCCGCTTTCGCAGCAGGACATCGGGCCGTGGCCGTTTGTGAACAATCCGTGGCCCTTTACCCTGCCCAAGGACGAAAACGGCAACTGGACGAAGGATTTCTTTGGCCGTTCCGCCCTTGAGGAAGCCCTCGCTTCCGGCAACGTCACGTATACCTACGCCTACTGCGGCTTTGACCCCCGCAAGGTGACGTCTCCCGATCACGACACGCATCCGCAGGTTCTGCTGGACGGCGAGGCCATCGGTGACGTGCTCACCTGCGTGGCGGACGTGTCCATCGGGCGCGTGGACGGCGTGATCACGAGCGTCGCCAGCCCGGAAAAGCCGGAAGGCTTCGCGCCCAAGGGCCTTGTCTGCGGCTTTGTCCGCGTGAACCGTCCGCTGGAGAACGGCACCAAGCTTACGCTCGCCGATCCGCGCCGCAAGATTCAGGTTGAGACCGTGACCGACATCCGCCCCGCCCGCACCGCCCGCAAGAAGCTGGGAAGCCTGTAGGAAGGGAAAAGGTTTTGAGATTGGGGAGGGAGAACCCTTCTGGAGAAGGGCTTTTCCCTCCCCTCCCCAAACCCCACCGTTCCCTCTCCCAAGACGTTTGTAATGGGGGCGGGGGAGGCGAGTGGGCCTTGTTGAAAAACGAAGAGGGAACTCCTGACGCGCTCGGGGCCGTCCGTATCCGCTCCGGTTGAAACGTTGTTTCGGCCGGAGCGGATACGGACGGTTTTGAGGGGGTCCGGGGGGAATCATTCCTCCCGGGCGGGGTCAAGGGGCGGCAGCCCTTTGCCGCCGGAGGCATACCATAAATATCAACCGCACGAGAGGAACACGATCATGTCCAACATTCCCGCCGAACTGCGTTACTCGGAAGATCACGAATGGATCAGCACCTCCGCCCCGTGGAAGATCGGCGTGAGCGATTACGCCCAGAACGCCCTCGGCGACCTCACCTATGTGGAACTGCCTTCCGTGGGCGACACCTTTGAGAAAGGCCAGGAATTCGGCACGCTCGAATCCACCAAGTCCGTGAGCCCCCTGCTCATGCCCGTCGCGGGTACCGTCAAGGCCGTCAACGAAGCTCTGGCGGACGCCCCTGAAAAAGTGAATCAGGATCCCTACGGCGAAGGCTGGATCATCGAAATCGAGGCCGCCGAAGGCGTGGGCGAACTGCTGGATGCCGCGGCATACAAGGCGCATCTGGAGACCCTGTAATGCATCGTTATTTCCCCCACACCGCGGAAGACGAAGCGCAGATGCTCGGCGTCGTCGGCGCCGACAGGGTGGAGGATCTGTTTTCCTCCATCCCGGCGGATTGCCGCCACGAAGGCGCGCTTCCTCTGACCGCCATGACGGAGTGGGAACTGACGGCGCAGGCTGAAGCGCTGGCCGCTTCCATGCCTGCAGCCGGTTCCGCGTGGATCGGCGCGGGAAGCTACCAGCACTACATCCCCGCCGTTGTCCCGGCTCTTGCCGGCCGTTCCGAATTTTACACAGCCTACACGCCGTACCAGCCGGAAATCAGCCAGGGTACGCTGCAGGGCATCTTTGAATTCCAGACGCTCATAGCCCGTCTGCTCGGCATGGAAGTGGCCAACGCCTCCATGTACGACGGCGCGACCGCGCTGGCCGAAGGTGCGCTGATGGCCTGCCGCCTGACCAAGCGCAGCGCCGTGGCGGTTTCGCAGGCCCTGCATCCCCATTACCGCACGGTGCTGGACACGTACTGCAACGCCAACGGCATTGAAGTGCGCGACCTCACCATGACCGAAGAGGGCGGCACCAGCCTTGAGCACCTCAAGGACGATACGGAACTCGCCGCGCTGATCGTGCAGTCCCCCAACGTCTTCGGCGTGGTCGAACACCTTGCCGAACAGGCCGAATGGATCCACGCCCGCAAGGGGCTGCTGATCACCGGCTTCACCGAAGCGATGGCCTATGGCCTGCTGGCCACCCCCGGCAGCCAGGGCGCGGACATCGTGTGCGGCGAAGGGCAGAGCTTCGGCCTGTCGCAGGCGTTCGGCGGCCCTTATCTGGGGCTTATGGCGACCCGCAAGGCTTTCGTCCGCAACCTGCCGGGCCGTCTCGTGGGCCAGACCGTGGACAACAAGGGCAAGCGCGCCTTCGTGCTCACCCTGTCCACCCGCGAGCAGCACATCCGCCGCGAAAAGGCCGTGTCCAACATCTGCTCCAACGCCGGGCTGTGCGCCATGACCTGCGCCATGTACCTTGCGAGCGTGGGCGGCACGGGCCTCCGCCATATGGCCCAGCTCAACCGGGACAAGGCCGAGTACCTCAAGGCCGGCCTCGCCAAGCTCGGCTTCCGCCCCGTGTATTCCGGCCAGACCTTCAATGAATTCGTGATGGCCGCTCCCGCCGGTTTCGACGCCAAGTGGAAACGCCTCCTCGAAGAAAAGAAGATCATGTTCGGCATGGAGCTGTCCAAGTGGTATCCGCTTGCCGACAGCTACCTTTTCTGTGTTACGGAAACCCGGAGCCGCGCCGACATCGACGCCATCCTGAAGGAGATCGCCTGATGAGCAATCAGTCTTGGCCCGGGGTGTCGAGTCTCGTACTGAACGAGCCCCTGCTGTGGGAAAAAGGCCGCCCCGGACGCGTGGGCGTGAGCCTGCCCGAATCGGACGTGCCCGCCGCCCCTTATGAGGCGGAGGGTATGGTGCGGACGGAGCTGAATCTGCCCGACCTTGCCGAACTGGATGTGGTGCGCCACTACACGCGCCTTTCCACGTGGAACTTCGGTGTGGACACGGGCATGTATCCGCTCGGTTCCTGCACCATGAAATACAACCCCAAGATCAACGAAAAGATCGCCGCGCTGCCCGGTTTTGCCGGTGCGCATCCGCTGTTCCCCTCCGAATATTCGCAGGGCGCGCTGCGGGTGCTGTACGAAACCGAGCAGATGCTGTGCGCCGTGACCGGCCTTGAGGCGTGCAGCCTCCAGCCTTCCGCCGGTGCGCACGGCGAACTGACCGGCATCATGCTCATTCAGGCATGGCACCGGGCTCAGGGCAACACGCGCACCAAGATGCTCATCCCCGACACCGCGCACGGCACCAACCCGGCCAGCGCCGCCCTGTGCGGCTTCTCGTCGGTAAAGGTTCCGCTCGGCCCCGACGGCATCCTGACCGTTGAGGACGTGGCCGCCCTGATGGATGACGACTGCGCCGGGATCATGATCACGAACCCGAACACGCTCGGCCTGTTCGAGTCCAACATCAAGGAAATCGCCGAACTCGTGCACGCCCGCGGCGGCCTCGTCTACGGCGACGGCGCGAACCTGAACGCGATCATGGGCTATGCCCACATGGGCCATATCGGGATCGACGTCATGCACATGAACCTGCACAAGACGTTCTCCACCCCGCACGGCGGCGGCGGCCCCGGCTCCGGCGCGATCTGCGTGAGCAAGACGCTTGTGCCGTTCCTGCCCGGCCCCCGTCTGGTCGAAACCGACGGCAAGCTCGGTTGGGTGGACAACTCCGTCGATGCAGGCGGGCAGTCCATCGGCCGTATGCATCCCTTCTGGGGGCAGTTCGGCGTAGTCCTGCGCGCATGGGCCTACCTGAAGACCCTCGGCCCGGATCTGAAGCGTGCCAGTGAGCTGGCCGTGCTCAACGCGAACTACATCAAGTTCAGCCTCAAGGATCTGTACGATCTGCCTTTCCCGCAGCCGTCCCTGCACGAATGCGTGTTCACGGACAAGAAGCAGGAAGGGTTCGGGGTCAGCACGATGGACATCGCCAAGCGCCTGATCGACTGCGGCATCCATCCGCCGACGATCTATTTCCCGCTGGTGGTGCACGGCGCGATCATGATCGAGCCCACCGAGTCGGAAAACCTTGAGGATCTGGACGCGTTCATTGAGGCCATGCGTTCCATCGCGCAGTTGGCCGAAACCGACGCCGATCTGTTGCATGCCTCTCCGACCCGGACCAAGGTGGGCCGCGTCGATGAAGTCGGCGCAGCCCGCAAGCCCGTTCTGACGGGCGATATGTAAACGAAAAACAGCCGAGGGGGGGAAGGGATCAGCAAAGAACGCTTTGCCGCCGCCAAGGATTACGGGCGACGCCCGACGGTTCGCCGTCGGGGATTCCTTCTCCTCTCTTTGCCGTTTTCCCGGCCCTTTGGGACTTTCATAATGGGACTGCGCCATTATGGAAGTTTTTTTATGGAGTTCCGCATGTATTGGATTGTAAATCACTCCCTTGACCCGGCATTCAACCTTGCGCTTGAGGAACATTTTTTAGGCCGGATCGAGCCCGGACATCCCGGTTACGCCATCCTGTGGCAGAACAGCCCGACCATCGTGGTGGGGCGGTTCCAGAACACCCGTCAGGAAGTGAACGCCGATTTCGTGCGCGAACGCGGGATCAGCGTGGTGCGCCGGATGACGGGCGGGGGCGCGGTCTATCACGACGCCGGGACGCTCAACTATACCTTCATCCATCATCTGGAGAAGGAAGGAACCCTGCCCGCCTTCAGTGAAGCCGGAAAACCCATTGCCGAGGCGCTGCAAAAGCTCGGCCTGCCCGTGGCCTTTTCCGGGCGCAACGATCTGATGCTGGACGGCCTGAAGGTGGCTGGCGTGGCGCACTGCCGCCGGGGGATGCGCTATCTGCATCACGGCTGCATTCTGGTCGACAGCGATCTCGATGTCCTGTCTCAGGCGCTCAATGTGGACCCGGCCAAGTACAAGTCAAAGGGCGTGGCCTCTGTCCGCAGCCGCGTGGGGAATCTGGCCGGGTATTTGGCGGAGCACTCCCCGGATCGGCCGCCGCTGACGGTGCAGCGCGTGCGCGATGCGATCATGGAGCACCGTTCCGGGGATGAATACCGGATGAGCGCGGCGGATTTCGTCGCCGTCACCCGTCTGCGGGACGCCAAATATTCGACGTGGGATTGGACGTACGGCGCATCGCCTCCGTTCACGGAGCGCAAGGCGCAGCGTTTCCCTTGGGGGAAGGTGGAAGTTTCCTACGACATCCGGCAGGGCAGCGTGGCCGAGTGCCATTTTTACGGCGATTTCTTCATGGCCGGGCCGGGCAAGAGCCTGACCGACGAGGCGAGCGGTTGCGAGATCTGTGATCTTGAGGAGGCCATGCGCGGCGTCCCCTACACGAACGAGGCCCTTTCGCCCGTGCTTGACCGTTTTCCGCTGCATCTGCTGTTCAGCGGCTGCGATCCTGTTGAGCTGAAAGCCTTTTTGCTGCCGGGCAGGTAGGGTAGGGTGGGGTGGCTATATTGGGGAAGGGAGGGAAAACTTTTCTGAAGAAAAGCTTTTCCCTCCCTTCCCCAAACCCCATCCCTCC
>URTO01000039.1 GCA_900550745.1 uncultured Desulfovibrio sp.
TGCAACAAAAGAGAACGAAGAAAAAGTAAAAACTTTTTGTAAGCAGTATCCTTTTATTACAGTATATAAAATGTACCCACATCGGACGGAATATGAATGTGAGATGTGTAAGTTGTCTTAATGCGTTTCAGCCCAATTCGCCCCGGCCTTGAACTCTCCGGTCGTCGGGCACCGCATCCCGAAATGACGCCCCGCAAGCTCGATGGATTCCACAAAGAGTTTGCCGAGGGCGTCGGCTTTTTCCGGGGCGGTGTTGAACTGAGCCTCGTCGTGGACGTGTAATACCTGCACATAGTCCTCTCCCAACTTGAATCCCCGCCGTTGCGCTTCCTTATGGAAGATGACCGTGGCGAGTTTCATGAGCACGGCCCCGGCGGATTGCAGGAGCGTGTTCAGGGCCGAGTGGGAAGAGCGGATAGGCAGGTGCCGCCCGTCGATGCCGATGAGGTAGGGGCGCTTGTTGGGGCCTGTGAGGACGCCCTGCACGTCGTCGATGAGCCGTTTTATGGCGGGCAGTGACCGGAAGAAGCGGGCCTTGAGCGCCCGTCCCCGTTTGGTCTGGACGGCGGAAGAGGCGAGGGGTGCGACGATGGAGCCGAGCTTTTCATCCCCGGCCCCGTAGAGGAAGGCGTAGATGAACGTCTTCGCGTTGTCGCGGGTTTCGAGCCCCGCCGCGTGCTGGTTGGCTGTGTGGATGTCGCCTTCGAGCAGCACCTTGGCGTAGGCCCCGCCGTCGTAGGCCGCGAGGTAGTGGGCCAGCATCCGCAGTTCAAGCCCGCTGGCGTCGGCCCCGACCATGACCTGACCGGGCGGCGCGGCGAACAGGGCGCGGCAGTGTTTCCCGTACTGGCCCCGTGCCGGGATCTGCGCGAGGTTTGGGGAGTTGTGGGTGCAGCGCCCGGTGACGGCCCCGTTGGTGATGACCTTGCCGTGGATGCGCCCGTCCGGGCCGACCAGCTTGAGCCAGCCGTTTTTCCCTTCCGCCAGCATCCCGATGATCTTCAAGAGTTCGAGGTAGTCCACGAGCGGCTTGCATTCGGGGAAAGGAAGGCTGGCGAGCACATCCTCATCCACCCTGGGCTGTCCCGTGTCCGTGAACTCGGAAGGCTTCCAGCCGTGCTTCTCCATGAGGCGGCCGGCTATCTGCTGCCGTGAGGCCGGGTTGAAGGGTTCGTATCTGACTTTGGTGAACGGGACGCCTTTGACGTAGCCCCGTGCCCGGTTGTTGGCCTTGGGGATGAAGATTTCCTCGATTCGTTTGGGCGGGAAAACCTCCTGCAAGGCGGTGGCGGCATCGTTCCGCTTTGCCGCGAGTTCCGCATACAGGGACTGCGCCGCCCGCTCGTCGAACCACACGCCCGCCCGTTCCTGATGGAAGATGACGGTCTGGAATTCGTGCTCAAGGGCGAGGGCTTCGGGGCTGTAACGCTGGTTGAGGATGTGGCGGTACAGGGCTTCGAGGACTGCGACATCCTGTTCGCAATACCGCTGCATGGCTTCCGACCAGCGATCCCATGCGTTTTCGGTCGTCTTGCCGTAGTCGCCCTTCATGACGCCGAGCCGTTGGCCCCATGCGTCGAGGCTGTGGCTGCCCGTGAGTTTGGGCGGGAAACGGCAGGATTTCTTGCGGAGCGCGGTGAAGTCGAGATCCTTGAGGTTGGGCCAGATGAGCCGGGAGGCGGTCAGGGTATCAAAAAGGGGTGGAAAAGTTACCCTTGGATAGAGCTTTCGGATTGCCGGGGCGTCGAAGCACAGGCCGTTGTGCGCCACGAGGAGCGGGGCCGCCGAGAGCAGCGTGAGGCCGTCTTCGATCTCCCCCGGCCCAAACGAAAAGGACTCCCCGGTAAGGAAGTCCTTCGCGCAGAGGCAATGGATGGTGGAGGTTTCGTCAAGAAGCCCGTCCGTTTCGATGTCGAAGAGCAGGGCGGGCGTTTCCGGGGTGGGAACCCATGACCAATCGAAGCCGGGGTAGGGCTCACGCTTGCGGGGCGCTGGCATGGCTAGGCCCCGATGACCTTGAGCGGCCTGTCATAACCTTTCTTCATGGTCAGCTTGCCGCCAAGGTAGAGCTTGGTGAGAAGCTGCTTCCCCTTGTCCAGCACGATGAGGATCCCTTTGCCGTAACCGTCGGTCTTCTCCGCAAAGTGAGTGTCCCTGTACTTGGCGTAGAGGCGGTAGGTGCCGCCCTGACGGTACAGGATGCCCGCCCGTTCCATGTCCTGTTTGGTGCTGTTTGTGTTGACCCCGCGCAGGCGGCGGCAGAATTGGGCCAGAGTGAGCTGGCGATCGGCGAAGGTGGAATCGTAGACGCGGGCCTTGGGCTGTTCGACGGCAAGCGTCTGTTCGATCCGCAGGCGTTTTTCCTCGGCGTCGGCAAGGGCGCGGAGGGCGGCAGGGTAGTCCTTGGGCAGGGCGGGAGCGTTGGAACGGAGCTGTTCTTCCATCTCGTTGAAGCGAGCGATGTAGGCGATTTTCATGGCCCGTGCCTTGGCTCCGGTGAAGCCCATGCCGAGGAGAACAAAACCGTCCCGGCTCATGATGAACATGGGAAGAGTGCGTCCTGTGGAGTCTGTATATTCACTCAGCCCAAAATTGGTCTCAGTGAAATCGTCAGATTCCAACAGGTTGCGAATGTCCCTCACGACATGCTTGTGTTCCTTCCCAAACGCCTCCGCCACTTGAAGGCTGGTGACGGCGGGAACCCGCTTGCCGTTGATGTCGTGCAGTTCGATGGAAACGAGGGGGGAAATGGTGGTGGAAAGGCTCTGGTTCGTGTTGGTCATGATCAAAACTCCTATCCGTTCATTTTCTTTTCAAAATCCGCAATGACCTTCATGATGTCCGCCGCGTCGCCAAGCATGATCGCGTCGATGGCCTTGGCGATTTCCTTTTCCGTTTTTTCGGAGAAGGCCCTGAGTTTTTTCTCATCGTATTCGGCCTTGTTTTCAAAAGCCGAAAAGTCGAAGCAGTTGCGTATGTCGTAGGTTGAGAGGTCAGGGCGTAGGGGAACCGCCCCGGCGTAAACGAGTTCCCGTTTTTCGGCATCCGTCAGCTTGCGTTCCTCGCGGAGAAGGCAGGAGCGTTCCTTGTAGACGTTTACTTTTTTCATGCCTGCCTCACGGATGCGGGACACGGCGTAGTTGCGCTGTTCCTTGGTTACGGCCGCCATCTCAAAACTCCTTTTCTTGTTGTTCTCTGGTGTTGCCGTTGTCCTCCCACGGCGGGGGCGGAGACTGTGGGGAGGCTGCGGGCGTCCCTTCCTTCTGGAATCCGTAGGCCGCCCCGCCCATGCCGTCGCCATCGCCGCAGGGCAGGAGCCGCCCTGTTTCCCGGTCGTACCTGACCGTGCCCGCCAGCCCGGTGATGCCGAGGGGACGGTTTTTCAGGACGCGGACGGTCGCCGTGTCCGGTTCGTCGCCCTGCTGGTCGCGTTCGAGGCTGACCACCACGTCCGACACCTGTTCGAGGCTGCCGGATCCGCGCAGATCCGTGAGGCTGACCGGGCGGCCCTCGTTGTAGCTTTTGCCCTTGTCGGGGCGTTTCAGGTGGACGACCGCCAGCACGAGGATGCCCGTCTCTTCGATGAGGGAGCGCAGCCGGGTCATGAGCTTGTCGATGACCTTGCGTTCGGACTCGCCTTCGCTCTCGTCGAGGCCCGACACCACGATGGAGATGTGGTCGAGCACGATGGCCTTGCAGCCGAGGCCCACAGCGAGGTAGCGCAGCTTCGACAGGAGCGTGTCGATGTCGGATGATCCGAAATGGTCGTAGATGTACCATTTCCCGTTGCCCATCACGGCGTCGAAGGCGGCTTTCAGGTCGGCTTCGGGCACGCTTGCGTGGGCGGCGGGCAGGTGCAGGGGCTTGTTGAGGCGGATGCCGAGGTAGCGGCGGGCGTTGCGGGCGGGGTTTTCTTCAAGGGCCATGACGCCGAGCGTGAGCCCGTGCGCCATCATGAGGTGGTAGGCGATTTCGTTGACGATGGTGGACTTGCCGATGCCCGATCCCGCCGTGAACAGCACGAGTTCGCCGAGGCGCACCCCGCCGAGCTTGGCGTTCAGGCCCGGATAGGGGATGTCGTAGCCCGCTGGCGGGGGCTTCCTGATGTCGTCCCACAGTTCGGCACCGGATCGGATGCCGTCGGGCCGATAGGGAACCGCGCCCCACAGGGCGTCGATGAGCTCCTTGCCCTTGCCCGCCACGAGGCAGTCGTTGGCGTCCTTCATCGGGAGGCGGGCGATCTTGGCCTTGCCCGGACTGAGCAGGAGGGCGCATTCCTTGGCGGCCTTCTGTCCCGGTTCGTCCATGTCGAAGGCGAAGACCACCTCGTCGAACGATTCCAGCCATTCGAGGCTGGCCCGGATGTATTTTGCCCCGGAGCTGGAGCCGTTGGGCAGGCTGACCACGGGCCATTTGTTGCCTTGAAGCTGGCTGATGGAGAGGCAGTCGATTTCGCCTTCGGTGACGATGGCCTTCCTGCCGCCCCGCCGCCAGAGGTTCTGCCCGAACAGCGCGGCCTTGGATGCGGATCCGCGCCAGCGGAACTCCTTGCCCTCGAAGCGCAGGTGTTGGGCCACGAGGACGCCTTCATGGTCGTAGAGCGGGGCGGCGTGGCAGTATTTGTCCCCAACCTTGCCGATGCCGTACCCGAAGTGCTCGCATGTTTCCTGCGTGATGCCCGCGCTTTCAGGGGCATGAACGTTACCGGGACGGGATCGAACGGAACGGGGCCTTTCTGCCTGTCCATGCGCCCAGAACCTCCTTGAGCGGTTTCGTAGTAGCCGCACGCATGGCAGTAGCCGTGCCCGTCGCTGTAGCGTGCGAGGTTGTCGCCGTTCCGGTCGCCGCCGTTCCGTCTGCATTGCGGGCAGGGCTCGTGATGGGAGAATGTGCTGTCTTCATGGGAGTGCCGCTCACTGCTTTTGTCGTTTTTTCTGCTGTTCATGGGGTGTTGTTCCCGTTGCCGCCGCGAACGCCCGCCTGCTCCTGACGCCGGGCCTGTGTTTCAGCCAGCCGTCGGGAACCGTCGGCCCTTTGCACCACGGGAAGCCGTTCTTCTCGCACCAGTCCGCCTGCGTGACGGTCTTTGTGAGTTTCGCGTTGGGCGTCTGGAGCACGAAGCGGATGTCGAGATGGGGGTACTGCTGCCTGATGAGCAGCATCTTGTCCCGGTCGGCCTTGCCGAGTTCGCCTTTGGCTTCGATGAGGATGCACTGGCCGGGCAATATCCAGTCGGGCGTGTAGGTCGCCGTCGTGGTGACGGAATACGGCAGGCGGGCCGATTCATAGGCCGCCCCCGTGCCTTCGAGGGATGCCGCGATGTCGGCCTCGAACTGGCTGCGGTAGCCCGTGCGCCGCCTGACCTCGTTCCAGCGGGCGTATTGCGCGGCCCGGCTTCTGCTAGAACTGCGGAACGTCATCGGCGGTTTCCGCCATGTCCGGGGAAGCGGCTGCGTCCGTGCCGTCGGACGTGAACCCGCCTTCTTCCGCGCCGAAGCCGTAGTCGGCGGCGGATCGTTCGCCGGAAGCGTTCAGTTTGATGATCTGCACGGCGTTCAGGTAGAGCGAGAGGCCGCCCATGCCCTGACCTTCGACGAAGTAGGGCGCACAGCAGAAGGCGACGCGGATGACGGAGCCGTTGCCGGGTTCGTCGGGCAGCTTGACGGGCTGCTGCATGGAGTCGAACAGGGGGACTTTGCGCTGGACTTTGACGCCCTGACGGTTTTCGTAGAACGCGCCCGTCTTGAAGCGGAAAAGCCTGCGCCCCGTGGGGTTGCCCTCGCGGTCGTATTCTTCCGGGCCGACCTCGTTGAACTTGACCTCGCCGAACTTCTTCCTGGTCTGCGGCTTCAAGCCGTCGAACTTTTCTTCGGCCTCGGCGCGGGCGGCGTCGATCTCGTGGGCGATGAGATCGTCGAGCTTTGCGGCGGCGTCGGCGTCAAGGGCCAGCGTGACGTTGAAGCTGCCCTTTTCGTCGGGGTACTGCTCCGTGCCGTAGTCCACGTTGACGAGGTGGGCGAACAGGGACTCGCCCTTGGGGGTGGCGTAGGTGGTGCGCTTCTTCTTTTCAGGGGTCGTTGCCATGTGGTGTGCTCCTCTAAAGGATTTCGTTGTTGACGAAGTCGTCCACCGCCCGGAATTCGGGGCGGCGGCCTTCGCCGTCGTTCATGCAGTTCCGGGCCATGCCCATGAGGTCGGGCACGGGGAGGCCCGCCGACTCCGCAGCCATGAGGAAGGCGCAGGTCAGGCCCATCAGACGCGCCCCTTTGAGGGGGGAATGCTGGACGGCGTCGGCCACGGACATGGTTGCGCGGGCCGCTTCTTTCAGGGGGACGCTGCCCATGAGGTCGCGGAGGGCGGCGGGGATGGGCTGGCGGCTGGTGATGTGTTGGTGTCGCTTTTCGATGGTGGGGCTCCTTGTTGTTGACGGGTGGACATGAGGGGAAGAGGGGAGGGAACACCCCCTCCAGACCCTTGCGGCGGGGACGGGTGGATGGGGGTGCTCTCTCCGTAGGTGGGTGGTAATTCCAACTAGGCTTTACTTATGGTAAATAGCTTTTCTGATATTCAGGCGAAAAAGAAGGGGGAATGGAGGACTTCACCGACATCCAGATTCCCCGTGGCGGGCAGGGCGGGAAGGTCGGGGAGTTCCGCCAGCATCGGCTCAGGCACGGAGGCAAGGACTTCGTTTTTCCACTGTTCGAGCAGGTTGACGCCCTCGCCCCCGAACATTTCCACGAACGTCCGGCGCAGGGTGGCGGCAAGGGCTACGGAGTCGGCGGCGTGCGTGCCGTAGCTGTCGTGGATCATGGCAAAATGGTTGATATGTTTGCGAGGCATCCGTTGACGGTCTTCATGAGGGCCGCCGCGTCGAGGCTGTGGACGTAGTTGGGGGAAATGGCGGATTTTTGTTTGGGCTTATCAAGGGAATCAGAAGGTTCGTCTATTGAAAGTTTTATGATTTTATCTCCGATCTTGGTTTCTATCCGCCTTGCTTTCTTGTCCATATATTTCTGTACAACCGGGAACCCGGCTGGTGTCGTCCACTTGATGGGCAGGTCGAGCTTGTTCATCACGCCCGCCATGTCTTGCAGGTACTTCATGGCGTCCCGCGCCGCGATGACGGTTTCGCCTATCGAATCCCATACATGCGTTGAGAGGTAGAAGGAGAGGCCCCGGATCGAAACCTCTTCGGGAAGCTGCGGGCAGCCGTTGCGGATCTTGTCCTTGACCCATTCTTCGCTGTACTCCCGGCAGGATTCCTTGGTGCCGCCGTAGGGGAGCACCATCACCTGCCGTTTGGTGGTTTTGCGGTTGATGCCCATGCCGAGCAGGATCGCCGCGCTTTTGGCCGGGTTGTAGAACGCCTTGCCTTCCTTGGTCGTGATCATGGCGTCCTTGGCGGGATCCGCTGCGTCGGCCTTGAGCTTGCCGATCACCTTGTCGGCCACGATCTGGTAGATGTCCTGCGGCCTGTCGGCGGGCAGGAGGTTCACGGCCGCGCCGCCCACCTTGTCCCGCAGGATGAGCGAGAAGATTTGCAGCCCGTTGCAGGTGCCGTCCATCGCCACGGGGATGCGGCTCACGAAGTCCAGCCCCTCCCGGACGTAGCCCGCCCATTCGAGGCAGAAGGCGAGGAAGCAGAACGGCTCGTCCGCCTCATGCCACCATGTATGGCTGAACGGGTCTTCCGCGCATTCGAGGATTTCCCGCTGGTGTTGGAGCACCCACGAGTGGCGGTCGTCGAGGCTCACCTTGTCGTTGCCGAAGCAGTTGGAGCCGTGGATCGCCAACCAGCGCACGGCCTGCATGGTGCCGAGCGGTTTGCCCTCCGCGAACCGGAGCAGCCCTTTGGCGAGATCCGTACCCTGCGGGGTGAGGTAGGACGGCACGGCGTAGATGCGGCCCCGGAAGTCGAGCTGGTAGGGAAAGAAAAAGCGCGGCTCGTTTTTGAACCGCGCTGCCATCGTGAGCGTCTTGGCGACCCCGATGCGTTGCCCGAACAGGCTGATGTTGAGCTCCCGGATGCGGAACGCCTCCTTTTTCCACTCGTTGAAGGCTTCCAAAGGCAGGGCGTCGAGGCAGGCGTGCCGGATGTGGGCTGCGGCGGTATCCGTGAGGTCGGCCCCGCAGGTCGGGCAGGGAGGCAGGCGGTAGCCGTCACGCGGCGGAAGCCCCGCGACGCCCCCGTCGGTTTCGTCCCACAGGCATGAGGCCACCTCGAAGACCGTGGGGTTGATGGACCAGCCCGTATTCTGGAGCGCGTTTACGGCGTTGATCACCGTGTCCATCTCCCCCGCTTGTATCCGTTTGTCGAGGGCTTCAAGGTAGCCGAGGTTCCCCGTCTTCACGAGGGACAGCCGGGGCAGGACATCCGAGTAATAGCCGCCCCCGCCGGCCCCTTCCCACGGTTTCGGCTCAATGAGCGTAGGGAGATAGTCGGGGTACATCATGGAAGCGTGCTCCTTGTGGCGCTCGACCCACTCCCGGCAGGATGGGGTGGGTTCAAGGATATATACGGATGTTCTGAATGATTTTTTGTCCTGTACCTTCTTGCTCGGCGGGGCCATGACGATCTGGAAGATTCCCGTCGATTCCACGGCAAGCTCGATCAGCTTTTGCCCAAGGTGCAGGCAGTCCGCCTCGGCCCACGGTTCATACTCCACGGTCATGCTCTTCCCGAAAGCGTAGTTCAGCACGGTGCGGCGGTATTTCCGGGCCTTGCTGCCTGCGATGTACCGCTGCGTCATCCGGTAGCGGTCGGGATCTTGCTCTTTCAACTCCGTCAGCTTCTTCTCCATCTCCACCTCGCGACCGACGAGGATCGACACCCGCTGGTAGGGCATGGACTGGCTGAACGTGTCGAGCACCTTCCGCAGCGCGATGAACGCCACCACCTGCACGTCCATCCCTTCGAGCATACCCACGGCCTTGTGCCGCCGTCCCGCGCCGCCTTGCCTGGCGGACTCCGTGAAGGCGCTGATGGCCTGCGCCATCGGCTCAATGCCGCGTTTCAAGAGCATTTTCCCGTAGCTGGTATTCGCTTCCGCATTCCGTTCCGTGTTGCGGGCCACCGTCGTGTAGTAGCGATCCCGGCCCCGGTCGGCCATTTCCTTCTCAAGCTCAAGCTGGCGGGCGAAAAGCGGAGGGAAGGGCAGGCTGTGGGAGGGGGTGCGGTCGGCGTTTTTGGGCGCAAAACGAGTGTCTTTCATAAAATAATACTTTATTTTAAAGTGTTTATGCGTTTCAAAATTTGGGCGCAAAAAAAGGCCCCAAGCGAATGGGCGGATCTGTCCTTGGCAAGTGGGGATGGATGGGGCCGCGTGAGGCCGTAGAAGGGGCTATGAAAAAAGAGGCTTTAAGAAAGATTGAAGGATGTCAGCGGGGGATGGTGGGGAAGGGTGATATGGGGTGGAAAAGGAGGGGCTGGAAAAGAGAAGGAAAAGGACAAAAGAAAAGCCCCCTGAATTTGCATTTACAAGTTGCAAACTGAGGGGGCTTATTCTTAGATGTAAACAGTGTTAGGTTTTATTGTAACCTGTTTATTTTTTTGGTGCCCGGAACGAGGATTGAACTCGTACAGCCATAAGGCCGAGGGATTTTTGTCCGTGTGAGGCAGAAGCCCGCCTGCCCGTAGGTTATCGGAACCAGTCTCAGGCGGTCGTATTTTTCCTGTTTTTTACCGTCCTGCGGATCAGGCCGCCGACCAGCCCGCCGATCACGGCAAACAACAGGATATTGGTCGGGAAAGAGCCGAGATACGAGGCCCAAGGCACGCCTTGCTTGATGCCAAGCTCTTTGAGGATTTTCTGGGCCTGCGTTTTGGCGGCGTCCAGTTGTTGGGCCATGTCCTTGGACGGGTCGAGGATTTGGTATTGATTGATGATGATCACTTTGCCTTGGGCCAGCAGGAAGCTGGAAACAGCGCTCTGTTTGTCCACAGTGCGCTGCCCGTCGGCATCACTCACCTGATCCACGACCGCCATGAAGGAAAAACTGGTATCGCTGGCATCGAAAACGCCTAGGCTGTCAACGGCGCCGATGCCCAAAGTGCCGTCGCTGGCGTTGTTCAGCATATCGTTGGCCTTCTGCCTCAGCGCCGTTTTCAATTGTTCCTGCGCCTTGATAAAGCCTTTTTTCAGTTCAGCGAAATCCTTGACGCTCAATTCTTTGTCCACAAGCGGGCGCAGGGTGGACAAAAGGAAGTAATCCTCTAGGCGCTGGTTCACCGGATCCAAAAATTTTTTGTGGCTTTCCTTGTTCACATAGAGGGCCAGAATCTGCACGTTTTTGGGGGAAACCTCGGTCAGGAAGCTGCGCACGCTGATATAAGGTTCCTCGTTGCCAGCCATATAGCCGCCGGGCACATTGTAAGCGATATTCTCATCACCGATGGTCAGCGTTTCGGCTTGCGCGGCCGTGGCGAGCAAAAGGCAGGCGGCAAGCGTAAACAGAATTTTCCTCATACGGTTTCCTTTCCCTACTGTAGGGTGCGTGGGCGCAGCGGGCGTCCCGGCTGTTGTTTTTGGCGTCAGCGGTGCAGTGAATCCCGTACCGTAGGGCTGTACGACTGACACGTTATACGCACAAGCATACCTCCAGAACGGCAATAACGTAAAGGTTGCGGCAAGAAAAAGTGTGGATATTTTGCGTCTC
>URTO01000040.1 GCA_900550745.1 uncultured Desulfovibrio sp.
TCATCTTAAACATGAGCGCGGGCTACAACCTTGAAGGCATCAAGAGCCCCGCCGTGCAACGTTTCCTCGACCGTATGGAAAACGCGGAAGAAGACGTGAAGCGGATCAAGGCCGAGCTGGCCCCGCTCTACCCCGCCATCGAGAAGATGCCCATTCCGGCCCGCCTCTCCGACAATCTGACGGTCTCCACCATGCACGGCTGCCCGCCCGGCGAAGTAGAGAGCATCGGCCGCTATTTCATCACCGAACGCAGGTACCACACGACCATCAAGCTGAACCCCACCCTGCTCGGCCCCGAACGCCTGCGCGACATTCTGAATACGCAGCTCGGCTATGACGTATGCGTTCCCGACGAAGCCTTCGGGCACGACCTCAAATACAATGACGGCATAGCCATCATCCGCAACCTCGCCGCAGCCGCCGAAACGGCGGGCGTGGCCTTCGGGCTCAAGCTGACCAACACGCTCGAAACCGCCAACGAAAAGCAGAACCTGCCCCGCAGCGAAGGCATGGTGTACATGAGCGGCAGATCCCTGCACCCCATCAGCATCAACCTCGCCGAACGGTTGCAGCAGGAATTCGACGGGAAGCTGGACATCGCCTTCTCCGCCGGGGTGGATACGTTCAACGTGGCGGACACGCTGGCCTGCGGCCTCCGCCCGATCACCATGTCCTCCGACATCCTCAAGCCCGGCGGCTACGGGCGGCTGCACCAGTACCTCGACACGCTGCGCGCCGAAATGCGCAGGGCCGGGGCCCGCTCCATAGCCGAATGGGAAAAGGGCCGAGCGCCGAACGCCGGCAATCCCGGTTTCGCCAACCTCGTCAGCTATGCGGCGGCTGTCCTCGGCAAGCGCAGCCGCTACCACAAGAAACGCTTCCCCTACGTTTCGGTCAAGACAGAGCGCCCGCTCCCGCGCTTCGACTGCGCCGCCGCGCCCTGCATGTCGGGCTGTCCGGCGCAACAGGACATCCCCCGGTATCTCGACGCCGTGGCACGGAGCGATTTCGAGCTGGCGTGGCGGGTCATCACCGCCACCAACCCGTTCCCGAACGTTCAGGGCATGGCCTGCAACCATCAATGCCAGAGCCGGTGTACCCGCATCAATTACGACAAGCCGCTCATGATCCGCGAGGTCAAGCGCTTCGTGGCCGAAAAAATGGCCGAAGCCGCTTCCGGCGTTCCCGCCGCCCAAACCGGGAAGCGCGCCGCCGTCATCGGGGCGGGCCCTGCCGGGCTGTCCTGCGCCCGCTTCCTCGCCGTGCAGGGAGTGGAGGTGCACCTGTACGAAGAAAAGCCCGTGCCCGGCGGCATGGCGGGCGACGCGATCCCCGCATTCCGCCTGACCGGGGACAGCCTGAGCCGCGACATCGACGCCATCCTCAAGCTGGGCGTGCGGCTCCATAAGGATACGCCCGTGGACGCCGCCCTGTTCGGCAGGCTGGCAGAAGAAAACGACGCCGTCTATATCGCGGTGGGCGCGCAGGAAAGCCTGCCCCTCGGCATTCCCGGAGAAGACGCCGCCGGGGTTCTGGATCAGCTTTCGTTCCTCTCCGCCGTGCGCCGGTGCGAGCCCACGGGCATCGGTTCCCACGCCGTCGTCATCGGGGCGGGCAATTCCGCAATGGACTGCGCCCGTGCCGCCAGACGCCTTGTGGGGGAAAACGGCACCGTAACCATCGCCTACCGCCGCACCCGCAAGGAAATGCCCGCCGACGTCGAAGAAATCGAAGCCGCGCTGGATGAAGGCGTTCGCATCGTGGAACTGTGCGCCCCTGAGGAAGTGCTTGCCGATAGGGGCCGCGTTTCCGGCCTGCGCTGCCGCCGGATGCGGCTGGTCCCCGATCCCGACGGCGGGCGTCCCCGCCCCGTCCCCACGGATGAGGCATTCACGCTGGACGCGGATACGCTCATCGTGTCCATCGGGCAGCGGGTGAAAGCCGGCTTCCTGCCTGACGGCATGACGCTTAAGGCCGATCCCTATACCAGCCAGACATCGCTGCCGAACGTGTTCGCGGGCGGCGACGCCGTACGCGGCGCATCGACCCTGATCAACGCCATAGCCGACGGACGCCATGCCGCCGAAACCATCCTTGCCCGCCTCGGCCTGTCCGCACAGGCGGCCACAGCCACGCCGTCCGACGAGCGGAGGCCGGATCTCGACGGACTGCGCATCCGGCAGGCCACCCGCGTCATGGGCCCGGCACTGCCGGAACGCAGCCCGGAAGGAAGGCTGGATTTCGATCCCGCCATCCGTACCCTCACCGAAGAGGAGGCTATGGACGAATCCCGCCGCTGCCTCCAGTGCGATCTCGTCTGCAACGTCTGCACTACGGTCTGCCCCAACCGGGCCAACGTCGCCCTGCCCTCCCTGCCCATGCCGCACCCCGTACAGGTTGCGGTGCGCGACGGCGACGGCGTGCGCGTGGAAACGCTTTCCAACCGGCGGCTCGGACAAAGTTACCAGATAGTCAACATTGCCGACGCCTGTAACGAATGCGGCAACTGCGCCACCTTCTGCCCTTCGGCGGGTGCGCCGTACCGGGACAAGCCCCGTATCCACCTGTCCCGCGAATCCTTCGGCAACGCCCCGGACGGCTACCGGCTCGCCGGCCCGTCACGGCTGGAAGGCAAACGCGGCGGCAGGGCCTTTTCCCTGACTGCGGAAGAAGGGGGCTTCGTCTTTGAAAGCGATGCCATCACCGCCCATATCGACGGCGGAACCCTCTGCGCCACCAAGGTCACACTGAGCGGCGACGTCAACGAGGCCGCCCTGTCCGGCGCGGTGGAGGCCGCCATCCTCTTCCGGCTGTTGGCCCGCAAGCAGCCTTTTGCCGGGCCGAAGCGCAAGTAGCCCCTCCACGCCCGCGGTATCCGGGACTCCTCCACCGGATGCTGCGGGCCCTTCCCACACATGGCAAGCTGCCGATTGCATCGCCCCCCTTCCCCGAATGCTGCGGCTCTTCCGCATCATGGCCCCCGGATCCCCGAAGACGGCGCATCGGCACGGCACCGGCTCGAAAAGCCGCCCGGCGCAAAGAAAATTTTATAGATTCAACAATATGTTATTATTGTTTTTTCTTGTTTCTGCAACAAACACGATATGAAATAGCTACAAAGGCTGCCGACCAGAACCCACGGTCTAGTTGTGTCATCCTGTCACTGGGTATATAGTTCGGGGAAATACCTTTCTTCGGGCAGCAGGAGTTGCAGCATGTACCAATACCAACAGTTTACCATTCTTCTCCGCGGCGGCGGGGACATCGCTACGGGCATCGCGCTCAGGCTCTACCGTTCCGGCTTCCGGCACATCATCATTCTGGAAACGGCGCACCCGATGGCCGTCAGGCGCAGGGTGGCCTTTTCCGAAGCCGTCTATGAGGGCCTCTGCACGGTGGAAGGCATCACGGCGGCCCTCGCCCCCCGGCCCGAAGAAATCGCCCCGCTCTGGGACGCCGGGTGCATCCCGGTCATGGTCGATCCGCAGGGCGTCACCATCCCCCGCCTCCGCCCCGAAGTCATCATTGAAGCCACGCTCGCCAAACGGAACGTCGGCGTGGGCCTCACCGACGCGCCCCTCGTCATCGGCGTGGGGCCCGGCTTCACCGTGGGCGAAACCGTCCACTGCATCGTCGAAACCAACCGGGGGCACAACCTTGGGCGCGTCCTCTATTCCGGCAGCGCGGAGCCCGATACCGGCATTCCCGGCGACATCGCGGGCATGACCACCGAACGGGTGCTGCGCGCTCCGCAGGCCGGCATTTTCCTCAGCCGCCACGACATAGGGGATCATGTGAAGGCCGGCGATGTCGTCGCCACCGTTGAGGCCGACGGCGTATCCAAAGAGATCCGTACCGTCATCAGCGGCGTTATCCGTGGGCTTTTACGTTCGGGAACGCCCGTTACGGATCGCATCAAGGTCGGCGACGTCGATCCGCGCGACAACACGGTTTGCCACCACGTATCGGACAAAGCCTTTGCCATCGGCGGCGGCGTGCTGGAAGCCATCCTCGGACGCTTCAACCGCCCCTGCCGTATCCGCAGGGGCATCCTCCACTGCCCTGTGGACAAGAACGTGTCCACAGCGTAAACAACGCCACACAGCGAACCATTCCACACCAGAAGAACAGGAGAAGCGGCATGGCAATCGGACAATCCAAACAACGGCTGGATGCCGAAGCCAAAGTGACGGGGCGGGCCCGGTACACCGACGATATGGGCCTGCCGGGCATGCGGCACGCCGCCTATGTGCACAGCACCATCGCCCACGGCATGGTTCTTTCCATTGATGCCTCGGAAGCCCTGTCCCTGCCCGGCGTCGAGGCCGTCTTCACCGCCGATGACGTGCCGGGATTCCTCTTCCCCACAGCCGGGCACCCCTATTCTATGGATCCGGCGCGCGGGGACGTGGCCGACCGCCTCCTGCTGACCAAGCATGTCCGCTATTACGGCGACGAGGTTGCCGTGGTCGTGGCCCGCGACGGCCTCACCGCCCGCAAAGCCGCCCATCTGGTCAAAGTCGAATATGAGCCCCTCCCTGTCGTGACCTCGGCGGAAACGGCGCTGGCCCCCGGCGCCCCCATACTCCAGCCCGCCATCAATCCCGACGGCAACCTGCTCAAGCAGCACACCCTCGAATGCAACGGCACCCTCGACGAAGCCCTTGCCGCCGCCGACGTGGTGGTTGAGGGCACCTACCGCACGCCGACCATGCAGCACTGCCATCTGGAAAACCAGACGGCCTACGCCTACATGGACGACATGCGGCATATCGTGATCGTCAGCTCCACGCAGATCCCGCACATCTGCCGCCGCGTGGTCGGGCAGGCGCTCGGCATCCCGTGGTCGTCCGTCCGGGTCATCAAGCCCTACATCGGCGGCGGGTTCGGCAATAAGCAGGATGTGGTGCTGGAACCCATCGTGGCCTTCCTGACCATGAAGCTCGACGGCGCGCCCGTAAGCATGGAACTGACCCGCGAGGAATGCATGCTCTGCACCCGCGTGCGCCATGCCTTTGCCATGACAGCACGGGCCGGGGCCACAAAGGACGGCAAGCTCCTCGGCTACGGCCTCGACGTGCTCTCCAACACCGGGGCCTACGCCTCGCACGGGCACTCCATCGCGGCGGCGGGCGGCTCCAAGGTCTGCTACGTCTATCCGCACGCCACGTACCGCTTTTCAGCCAAGACCTTCTACAGCAATATTCCCGTGGGCGGGGCCTGCCGGGGCTACGGCTCTCCCCAGACCGCCTATGCCATCGAATGCCTCATGGACGATACGGCCCGCGCGCTCGGCATGGACCCGCTGGATTTCCGCCTGAAGAACACCGGACGCAACGGCGACGTCTCCCCGCTCAACGGCAGGCCGATCGCCACGCTCGGCATCAGCGACTGCCTTGAGGAAGGCCGTGAACGGTTCCGGTGGGACGAACGCAAGGCCGCCTGCAAAGCCTTCAATGAAGAAGCCGTCCGCACGGGCAGCCCGCTGCGGCGCGGGGTCGGCGTGTCCGCATTCAGCTACGGTTCGGGGACGTACCCCGCCAATGTGGAACCCGGCAGCGCCCGCCTCATCCTGAATCAGGACGGCACGGTGAACCTCATGGTCGGCGCGACGGAAATCGGGCAAGGCGCGGATACGGCCTTTGCCCAGATGGTTTCGGAGACGCTCGGCGTCGCGTATGAAAGCATCCATGTCATCTCCACGCAGGACACGGACATTACGCCGTGGGATCCCGGTGCCTACGCCTCCCGCCAGACCTACACCTGCGCCCCCGCCGTACACGCCGCCGCGGACGAGCTGCGCCGGAAGATCCTCGGCTATGCCGCCGAAATGACCGGACACACGCCTGCCGCCCTGACCATTGCGCCGACCGCGCAGGGTGATGCCGTGGCCTTTGCCCGCAATCCCGAAAGCGTCGTGGTCACGCTGCACGATTTGGCGATGGATTCTTTCTACAACAAGGATCGCGGCGGGCAGCTCTCCGCCGAGGCATCCTTCAAGACGCGCCAGAATCCCCCCTCCTTCGGCGGCTGCTTTGCCGAAGTGGAAGTGGACATCGAATTGTGCAAGATCCGCATCGTGCACATCCTGAACGTGCATGACGCCGGGGTGCTCATCAACCCCGCGCTCGCCACGGCGCAGGTACACGGCGGCATGGGCATGGGCATCGGCTGGGCGCTCTATGAGGAACTGCTCATCGATCCCGCCACCGGGCGCGTGTACAACAACAACCTGTTGGACTACAAGCTGCCCACAACCTGCGACATTCCTGATCTGGACTGCGCGTTTGTGGAAACGCAGGAACCCTCCGGCGCATACGGCAACAAGTCGCTCGGCGAGCCGCCGCTCATCAGCCCGGCCCCGGCGCTCCGCAACGCCGTCCTCGACGCGACCGGCGTCGCCGTCAACGCCATCCCCATGACGCCGAAGCTGCTGTTTGAGGAATTCGTGAAGGCCGGATTGATTAAGGGATAGAAGAAGCATCGGGGAGGGGAGAAGGCGCCCTTCCGGGAAATCCCCATGTCTGTGCCATAGAAAACGGCTGATGTTTTTCCCTTGAATTTCCAAAGGGATAAACGGGAAAAGGCCTTAGCCGGGGATTCAGCCGAGGGGAAAACTGGAGAAAAAGGTCGTATGTTCACTGTGCTGCGGAGATGGAACAACCGCATGCCATGACAGGGCCATCCCCATAAAGAGGGCAGGCGAAGCTCTCCGAACTCCCCCTTATCCGCCAAGGACTTTCATATGCGGGCTTCAGGACGGCCTGTACGGCAGACGATGCCGTAGGAAATGGCGGCCCGGCCGGGAAACAGGCCCGGAGCAGCCTTTGAGCGAAGACGGCCAGTTGGAAAGGCCTGTCGGCGTAACGGCCGGCGCTTTCTTTTGCGGAATGCCCAATAAACAAGGCTGCGCCGTAGGAAATGGCTGATGCCTTATTTCTTGCCTGCCCAAAGGAAAAACCAGCAAAAGGCTTCAGTCATGGGGGCCTTCCTGCAGAAGAGACTGAAAAGAGCTGTATTTTCACCATACTGTGGAGATGAAACGCCCCATTACAGGGCATAAACAATCAATGAAGCGCCTCAGTCATGGAACCTGCCGATAAAAATACATAACACAGCATTATTCACCATGTTGTGTGGATAGGCCAACCGGATGCCATAGCAGGCCCCCCAAAAGGGGACAGCGCCTTTTTCCGGCATAGCCTGAACGCCTTCCGTGCCCTCTCCCCGCCAGCCAAATGGTTGCGGGAGCGGGTTCGGGGGAGGGGGCTTTTTGAAAAACCTCCCTCCTCCGGGCATCCTCAACCCAAAGGATCTCCCATGTTCGATATACAATCCTACCAAAAAGCGGAATCCGTAAACGACGCCATCCGCCTGCTCGGAGAAGATCCCGAAGCCCGCCTTATCGCGGGCGGCACGGACGTGCTCATCAAGCTCCGGGAATTCAAAGGCTTCTCCCGCCTCGTGGACATCCATGACCTGCCTGAGCTGAAACCCATTGTCCGCGAGGCGGACGGCACCGTGCGCGTGGGTTCAGGGGCCAGCTTTACCGATATTGAGGAATCCCCCGTCATCCGCGGCTGCATCCCCATGCTTGGGGAATCCGCCGCCAGCGTCGCCGGGCCGCAGATCCGCAACATGGGCACCATCGGCGGCAACCTCTGCAACGGGGCCGTCTCCGCGGACACCTGCGCCCCCGTCCTCGCCCTGAACGGCTATCTCAATATCAGGGGCCCGGAGGGGGAACGCACCATCCCCGCCCTCGGCTTCCATACCGGCCCCGGCAGGGTCGCCCTCAGGCAGGATGAAGTGCTCCTTTCCGTGGAATTCCGGCCTGAAGACTGGCAGGGCTGGGGCGCTGCGTACCACAAATACGCCATGCGCGAGGCTATGGACATCGCCACCATCGGCTGCGCGGCGGCCGTCAGGCTTGACGGGGCGGCCATTTCGGGCATCCGGCTGGCCTATTCCGTATCCGCGCCGATCCCGGTGCGCTGCCCCGGCGCCGAAGCCGCCGCTTTGGGCCGCTCCGTGACGCCCGAAGATCTGCCCGCCACCCTCGCCGCGATCAGCGCCGCCGTGGAAACGGACGTCCAGCCCAGAACCTCGTGGCGCGCCAACCGGGATTTCCGTATGCACATCATCCGTACGCTGGCGGAGCGCGTCATTGCCCGGTGCGTCGTCCGCGCCGTCGAACTTCAGGAGGCCGCCTCATGCTGAAAACCATACGCTGCACCGTCAACGGCAAGGCACGGGAACTTTCCTTTGACGTCCGCTCCTCGCTCCTCGAAGTCCTGCGCGCCGAGGGCCTGACCAGCTCCAAACAGGGCTGCGGCGTGGGCGAATGCGGCGCGTGTACCGTGCTCGTCGATAATGTCCCTGTGGATTCCTGCATTTTCCTTGCCGTCTGGGCGGACGGCAAAACGATCCGCACCGCCGAGGGCGAAGCCAAGGGCAACCGGCTTTCCCGCGTCCAACAGGCCTATGTGGACGCCGGGGCCGTCCAGTGCGGCTTCTGCACGCCCGGCCTCGTCATGAGCAGCACGGCCTTTATTGAAAAACACAAGGGCCGGCCCGTTACCCGCGAGGAGATCCGCCGCGGGCACGCCGGGAACCTCTGCCGCTGCACGGGCTACGACGCCATCATCGCCGCCGTGGAAAGCTGCCTCAACGACACGCCGCCGCAAAACGCCTGCGCCTGCCTCCGCAAACCGGACGGGCCATGCCCCCATCATCAAAGCTGAGCAAAATCAGCCCAGTGTTTCGCCAGACTTGCCCTGTCCATGATTCGCATGTACAGGGTTGTCTGTTTCAGAGGGAATCATCCGCAACCATCCAACCACCGGGGGACGCCCATGGCCCAGACACAAGGCATACTGGAACGTGTTTTCAAGCTGAGCGAAAAGGGGACGACCGTCAAAACGGAAATCCTCGCCGGCCTGACGACTTTCGTTGCCGTGGCTTACATCATTTTCGTCAATCCAAGCATCCTTTCGGACGCGGGCATACCCAAAGAAGCCGCCGTTGCCGCAACAGTCTGGTCTGCGGTCATCGGCAGCGCCATCATGGGCCTCTGGGCCAATTTCCCTGTGGCGGTGGCCCCCGGCATGGGGTTGAACGCCTTCTTCGCCTACTACGTCTGCGGCGTCCTCGGCCTGCACTGGACTGTGGCCCTCGGTGCGGTGTTCTTCTCAGGCATCGTCTTCCTGCTGCTGACGCTTACGCATATCCGCCAACTGCTCATTGACGCCGTGCCCATGAACCTCAAGTACGCCATCGTCGTCGGCATCGGCATGTTCATCGCCTTCATCGGGCTCCAGAATGCGGGCATCGTGGTCAAGAACGACGCTACGGTGGTCACCCTCGGCCATATCACCCAGCCCGGCCCGCTGCTGGCCTGCTGCGGGCTCATCCTCACGGCGGGGCTCATGGCCCGCAATGTGCAGGGGAGCCTGCTCATCGGCATCCTCGTGACCGCCGTGCTCGGCATGGTGCTCGGCGTGTCCCCGGCCCCTTCCGGGATCGACAGCATCATGAGCTTCTCCCTCCCAAGCCTCGCCCCCACGTTCATGCAGCTCGACATCATGGGCGCGCTCAAGTACGGCATCATTTCGATCATCTTTACCTTTACCATCGTCGAGCTGTTCGACAATATGGGTACGCTCATCGGCCTCTCCCGCAAGGCCCGGCTGATGGACGACAAGGGCCACATCGAGAACCTCGACAAGGCGCTGGTCACCGACTCCATCGGCACGGTGGTCAGCAGCTTCCTCGGCACTTCCACCGTCACCAGCTATGTGGAAAGCGCCGCGGGCGTCTCGCAGGGCGGCCGCACCGGCCTGACCGCGCTGACCGTGGCGGTTCTGTTCGCCGCCTCCTTGGTGTTCGCCCCGCTCATCGGCCTTGTGCCCGCTTTCGCCACGGCTCCGGCCCTGCTCATCGTGGGCGCCCTCATGATGATGGAAGTGATGAACATCGACTTCAACGACTTTACCGAAGGCTTCCCCGCCTTCATGACCATCATCATGATGCCGCTGACCTACAGCATCGCCAGCGGGTTCGGATTCGGCTTCGTCAGCTACGCCGCCGTGAAGCTCCTTTCCGGGCGTGCCCGCGAAGTGAGCCTTTTCATGTGGATCATCACCGCCATGTTCGTCATCAACTTCGCCATGCGGGGTTAGAGAGAAAGGGAGAAGAGGATATTGGATTGGAGAGGGGGAAGGGGAAACTTTCTGGAGAAAGTTTCCCCTTCCCCCTCTCCAAACC
>URTO01000041.1 GCA_900550745.1 uncultured Desulfovibrio sp.
AGCACGATGCACTAGAAGAAGTATATCTCAGACTTAAAAGAACTTTGAACCAGCTTACAACAGTTAATGATAATAATAAGCTGCTTCTCAAGGAATCAATGGATATGATACAGTTTGAGCTTGATCTTGCCAGGAATTCAGTTATGGATCCACAGACTTCCAATTATGGAAGAACAGCTTATGAGGAACAGGGGATTACTGGGGCGACAGGATTTGATGCAAAACAATAAATATAATCCGGACTAATAATCAGAAGAAACGGATTGACTCTGATTATTACACAATATAGATTAAGTAATATTATTCGGAATTAAGGGTCACATTTTCAAAGGAATGAATTGGGATTTTTCTTTGAGAATGTGATTTTTTTCTGGGTTTAGGATATGGAGGAATTATGGCTAACGGAATGGCATCGCTTATGGTAGGAGCGTCAGGACTTAAAACATCACAGACAGCACTTAATACAACGGCACACAATCTGTCAAATGTTAATACAACAGGATACACAAGACAGCAGATTACATTTGCAGACAGTACGTATGTTAATGTGTTCGGAACAGGAAACAGCACAGGCAAGTGTGGACTTGGTGTTGATGTTGATGCTATAAGCAGAATAAGAAATGATTTTATAGATAAGTCATACAGAACAGAGAATGCAAGACTTGGATATTATGAAAGCCAGTATAAGGCACTCGTTGGGCGGCATTTTGCCCTTGAGCACTTCGCCGCAGCGACAGCCGGGCAGGGGCTTGGTTTCGGGCAGGGAAAGGCCGAGGCGGGCGAGGGCATCGAAGCGCTCGTAGGCCGGAGCCAGCGCGAGGCCGCTGCCGGGGATGGCGCCGAGGCCGCGCCAGAGGGCGTCGGCCGTGCGGAACACCTGCGACAGGATGGCCCGTGCCTTGGGGTTGCCGTCGTCGTTGACGGCGCGGGGGTAGGCGTTCTCGACCTTGAATTCGCCCTCGCGGTACTGGCGGGCCATGCGGCAGAGCGCGTCGAGGATGTCGGCGGGCTCGAACCCGGCGACGATGGCGGGGCGCTTCCAGTCTTCGGCTACGAAGCGGAACGGCGAAAGGCCGAGAACCGTGGACACATGCCCCGGCAGCAGGAAGGCGTCGATGCCGTTGTCGGGATCGCCGAGCAGGGCGGCAAGCGCCGGGGGCACGAGCTTGTGGCAGGAGAAGACGGCGAAGTTGTCCAGCTTGCGCTGCTCGGCGGCGAGGACGGTCGCCGCGACCGCCGGGGCGGTGGTCTCAAAGCCGACGCCGAGGAAAACGACCGTGGCGCCGGGGTTGTCGGCGGCGAGGGCCAGGGCGTCGAGCGGGGAATAAATGACGGATACGCGGGCTCCGTCGGCCTGCGCGTGCTTGAGGGAGCGCCCGTCCGGGCCGGGGACGCGCATCAGGTCGCCGAAGGTGGCGATGATGACGTTCGGCTGTTCGGCCAGCTTGAGGAAGGCGGCGACTTCGCGGTCGTGGGTCACGCAGACCGGGCAGCCCGGCCCCGTGAGGTGGGTGACCTGTTCGGGAAGGAGCGTGCGCAGGCCGCCCCTGAAGATGGATACGGTATGGGTTCCGCAGACTTCCATAAACCGCATGGGGCGGTCGAGGAGGTCTTCGAGGCGGCGGAGCAGGGCTTGGCAGAGTTTGGGATCATGCAGCGTTGGCGTGGGCATGGGGTTCTCCGGGGCAAAGCGGTTGAGGCCGGATAAGGGGCATCCGGGGCGTCGGCGTGGGCGTCATGAACGGCGGCCCGCCTGTTGTAGCCTGTTTCCGGCATTCCATAAAGCCTTGATTTCCGCCGGAGTGAGGCGCAATCGAGTGCGCTTGATCTTGTTTGTGCCCTTGGCTATGGTCAAGTGAACCTCCCAGAGCCCTATTATGTCCTACTCCATTGTCCGCCGCCGTCGCCGCCCCAACGCCTCCCTGCTTGCCGAAGCGGTCAGAACCATCGGCAAGCGCCGCTTTGAAATCCGCCAGCAGGTTTCCTGCCCGCTGGAGGACAGGAAGCTGCACTATCTTGTGGAAACGTGGTTTTTCTTCCCGCAGAGTCTTCAGATCAACCGCTGGAGCTATACGGCGACCGATTATCAGCAAAGCCTCAAGAATTATATCCGGCTCGGCGTGCCCATCCGTCCGCTGGAGTCGCTGCTTGGCGGCGAACTGCCCCCGGTTCTGCGGAAACTGGAGGCGGAGGAGGGCGGCGGTGAGGAAATCATTGATTTGACGCTGCCGGAACAGGTTCCGGATATTCTGGAGGACTGTTCCAGGCTGCTTGACGATTTGCTTTGGCAAAACACGCCGGAGATCCGTGAACGCTATGAAGACAGCCTCAAACTGTTTTGCATCGCGTTTCGGGTGTCCCTGCTGGCACGGAAAAACGCGGTGCTGGCTATTGAGGACGGTAACGAGCGGACTCGGGCCGCCTATAATCTGACCCGTCTGGCGGTGGCCTGTCTGAAGCGTTACCGCAAGTTGCTCGGAAGGAGGGCGAAGGAGGCGCAAAACCTTTTGCGGGCCCCGGCGTTCCTGTATTGCGACGAGTACCTGTCCATCATCACGACGAGGACGCTTGGGGAGATCGTGCGCCGCCTCTCGCCCGTGCATAAGTGTTCCACATACATTTTGGCGTGTTTCGGGGCGCAGCGCGCCTACCGCCGCTACCGTTACCCCGAAAGCATGCCCACCAAGACCGGCGACAACGAGCTGCCCGTATTCCGTTGGGGGGTGCTCAAGAAATACGTGGACATGCCGCTGTTCCTGAACGTGCAGCGGCACTCTGGAAATTCCCTGCTGGAACATGCGCTGTACAGCCTGATCGCGGCGGTGGCCATGAGCCTCGCGCTGACCGTGACGCTCCTGTGGGAAGGGGCCGGGGCCCTCAGCGCGCCGATCTTCGTGATTGCCGTCTTCGCCTACATCTGCCGCGAGCGCATCAAGGATGTGCTCAAGCACAAGCTGTTCAAGGCGTTCGGCAAATGGATCCCCGATCGGGTGCTGCGCGTCTGCGACGGCTACGGCAGGCGTCTGGGGCACTGCGTCGAGCAGTTCCGGTTCGCGGACTGGGACAAGCTCCCCAAGGCCGTGCGCGTCCTGCGGAACAGGACGCATTTCGTGGACATCCTGAATGCGTTCCACAATGAAGATATTTTGTATTATTCAAAGCGGATAGACATCAAGGAGCTGCCCGATCCCTTCCACGAGGGCAAGAACCTGCTGCTGGACATCTCGCGCTTTGACATTTCGGACTTTCTGCGGCATGCCGATGAAGTTCTTGACGAACCTCAGGGCGGTATGGACGATGCGGTGGGGGGCGACAAGGTCTACCATATGGACATGGTGCGCAAGATCACCCACCGCTGCGGCTCCGATCTGGAGCGGTTCCGTATCGTGCTGACCCATGCGGGCATCCGGCGCATCGACGAGATCAAGCCGCTGTTCATCACCACCGGCGACAACGAACATTAAGGACGACCATGAGCACAGCTTTTACCGACACCGAGCGCGCCATCCTGCGCATTGTCCAGTTCCAGCTTCCCGACACCCTGACCCCGTATGCGGACATCGCCCGCGAAGTGGGGACTGATGAGGAAACGGTGCTGAACCTTCTGCGCCGCATGAAGGAAGACGGCGCCATCCGCCGTTTTGGGGCCAGCATCAAACACCAGAAGACCGGCTGGACGCACAACGCGATGGTCGCATGGATCGTCGATGAGGCCGACAGCGACGCCATCGGCGAAGTGGCGGCCAAGAACCAGCGCATTTCCCATGTGTATTTCCGCCCGACTTCGGCCCCGGACTGGCCTTATACGCTGTATACGATGGTTCACGGGCGCAGCGAGGAGGAATGCCGTCAGGTCATTGAGGAATTGCGGCGCGAGACGGCGCTTGACGAGTACGCCGTGCTTGACAGCCTTGAGGAATTGAAGAAAACGTCCATGACGTATTTTTAAGCCGGCTGGCCCGGAAGGGCGGCCTTTTTTGATGCGAAGACAGCGGCGCTTGCCGCTTAACCCAATGTTCTGAGGAGATTATGAAGACGACTCGTTCGGAAAAACTGTTTAAGGAAGCCTGTGAACTGATCCCCGGCGGCGTCAACAGCCCCGTGCGCGCCTGCCTCGGCGTGGGGGCCGATCCGCTGTTCATCGCTTCCGCCAAGGGGAGCCACGTGACCACCGTGGACGGGCAGGAGATGATCGATTTCGTGGAATCGTGGGGGCCGATGTTGCTTGGGCATTCCCATCCCGAAGTGACCAAGGCGGTCGCCGAAGCCGCCGGAAAGGGCACCAGCTACGGCGCGCCCTGCCCCGCCGAGGTCGAGCTTGCCCGCATGGTCGTGGATGCGTTCCCCGGCATGGATATGGTGCGCATGGTGAACTCCGGCACGGAGGCGACCATGTCCGCCCTGCGCCTCGCCCGCGGCGTGACCGGGCGCACCAAGGTGCTGAAGTTCATCGGCTGCTATCATGGGCATGCCGATCCCTTCCTCGCCAGCGCGGGTTCCGGCGTAGCGACCCTTTCCATCCCCGGCACGCCGGGCGTGCCGGAAAGCACGGTCCGCGACACCCTGCTTGCCCCCTATAATGACGTGCGGGCCGTCGAGGACATTTTCCACCTGTACGGCAAGGACATCGCGGCGATCATCGTGGAGCCCATTGCCGGGAACATGGGCCTCGTGCTGCCTGAGGAAGGCTTCCTCAAGGCGCTGCGGGCCCTGTGCGACACGCACGGAGCCCTGCTCATCATGGATGAGGTGATCACCGGCTTCCGCGCCGAGTACGGCGGGGCGCAGACCCGTTTCGGCATCACGCCCGATCTGACCACCCTCGGCAAGATCATCGGCGGCGGCCTGCCCGTGGGGGCGTTCGGTGGCAAGCGCGAGTACATGAGCCGTGTGGCCCCCGCAGGGGACGTGTATCAGGCCGGGACGCTTTCCGGGAATCCGCTCGCCATGGCTGCGGGCATCGCCACGCTCTCCGTGCTGAAGTCCAGCGACTACGCCGCGCTTGAGGCCCGCGTGGAAGCCTTCGCCGCCGAGCTGGAATCCATCCTGCGCGGCAAGGGCGTGCCCGTGACGGTCAACCGCCTTGCCTCCATGTATACGGTGTTCTTCTCCGACGGGCCGCTCCGCAACTTTGAGGATGTGAAGAATTCCGATACGGAGATGTACTCCCGTTTCTTCCGCGCCATGCGCGAACGGAACATCTTCGTGGCCCCGTCCGCCTTTGAAGTGGCGATGGTGTCCTTCGCCCATACAGAAGAGGACTTTGCCAAGACGCTCGACGCCGTGCGCGGCATCAAGCTGTAGGAGGGGGCCCGCGGCGGCAGGTGAAGCCTTCCGCGGGCTCTGTCCGTCCCAAGGGCATACCCGGAAACTTCTTTGATGCGGAATCTCCCGCGTGCCCGGTTCGTCCCGATGGCAAGGCGGCGGGATGGGATGGCGATAAGGATTTTCCGTGTGCCCGATCCGCCCGGCGGGGCTTCGCAGGGCTTGGGGCATACGCTTTTCAACACGTTCAAAACGAAACGGTTCCGTATCCGGTTTTTGCCGGGTACGGAACCGTTTTTTAGAGCGTTTTCATGTTGAAAATACTCTTCCGACTGCGGGAAGCAGGCGTGTTGCGAAGGTGTAAGCGCAATGTATTTGCATTGTTCAATGCCGGATCGGGCGTGTCTTAATTTTTAAAATGGCTGTGTTATAGAAAATGGTTGATGTTTTTTTCCTTGAAGTTCCAAAGGGATAACCGGCTAAAATGCCTTAGCCGTGGATCCCGCCAAGGGGAAAACTGGAAAAAGGTTGTATTTTTCACCGCACTGTGAAGATGAGATAACCACATACTTAACGGAGCCTAATCAAAATCCGCAATGATCGTTCCGAGCGACAACGGGCCAAGGGAACGGTGGCGGAAATCCCCCCTGATCCGGGCAATGGCTTCATGCAGGTTGGGGGAAGAGATCCCCGTGCGGACGGAGGTGTGCGCCTCGATGAACGCGGCAAGGTTGTCGCAAACCTTGAGCAGTGCCCCGTCCTTGGGATCGAGCCCGTCTTCGTTGCCGTCGGCGTGGAGGGCATCGAACGATCCGAGGCGGCGTACTTGCCCCGAACTGTCCCGGATGGTCTCGTCGAACTCCGACGTTACCCCCTCACCGACGAGGCCGAGATAGTAGCGGAGGCGTTCCGCCAGCGGGTCGTGCCCTCCGGCGGAGAGGGGGCCGAAGACGCGGCGCTCCAGCTCCTGCAGCTCATAGGCGCGCAGAAGGCTTGGGAGCTGGTTTACGGAGCGTTTGACCGGGGTGATGATGTCCCGTGTGAGCAGTTCGGGCAGATCGTGGAAGAGCCCGGCGAAGAAGTTGTTGATCCGGCGTGCGGGGCAGGCTCCGAGGGAAAGGCTGAAGAAATACGCGTAACCCGCAACGAGGAACATGTGCCCAAGCACGGAGGTTTCCGGTACGCGGGGCGTGTCGGCCCAGCGGATCTGAAAGCGGAGCTGGCCGCACAGTTTGGCGAAACGCCCCAAGGCTGTGGGCGAATCGCTGAAAAAGGCGTGCCCCTGTATGAGCTCGTCCACGCCGCACAGATCGGTCAGGGCGTTGAGCCGCTCGGTGAAGGATTCGGCAATGGACTGGTTTTCTTCGTCAAACGTATTGAATGGCTTGATGATGTTGTATTCCCACCCCGAAGCGTAAAGGTGGGCCGCCGTGAGGATGCGATCCGGGAGGCTCGTCCGATCCCGGTTCCTGTGGTAGGCGGAAAGGCGCTCCCAGAAACCTTCATCCGGCGCGCCGAGCACGGGGCGGAGCTCTTTGAGTACCCATTCCGTCAGTTCTTTGTAATCTTTCTCGTTTTCACAGATGCGGTAAAATACGGGGGGCTTGATGTCCGTTGTGACCAGACGGTACAGATAATCGAAAAGCCCCCTTTCTATAACTTCCTGTTGCAATTTACGTTGATCTGGGGCAGAATAACCCCCACTGTTCAGGAGCGTGAGCATCCAGGCGACAATCATTTTATGCGCCTGCTTGTCTATTTCGTAGAGTTCCACGGGACGCAGTTTGTCGTTCCAGCGGCGCATGTACGAACCGGAAAACATAAGCTGTAAAAGGCTTTTTCGGATTGCGGACATCGGCTTCTCCCTTGTGATCCGTTACTCGCATGGTTGTGGCTGCCCCGCGTTGTGTTTTGCTCCGAACACTGCCCGGATTTCCTTTCTCCCCCTTTCCTCACAAAAGGCGGCGGGGCAGACGCCGGGCGAAGGCGTTTTATCAAAAGCGCCGTGTCATGAGAATCGATGCTGGGGCTTCCCGGCAGCGGTTCTATTCTGCCGGGCGCAGAAGAAAAACGGTTTTGTCGCTTGACAAGCCTGCTCTGGCATTTTATACACTTCGTTCTACAAGTTTTAGCAGAGGAGACGCTTCAGCATGAAGACGTTTAGCCCCACTCCGGAGCATATCGACCACCAGTGGTTTGTAGTGGATGCGGACAATCAGGTTCTCGGCCGTCTGGCCGCCCAAATTGCCCACCGCCTCCGCGGCAAGCACAAGCCCGAATTTGCTCCGCACATGGACAATGGCGACGTTATCGTCGTTGTCAACTGCGAAAAGATCAAGGTTACCGGCGCCAAGCTGGAAAAGAAAAAGTATTACCATCATTCCGGCTATGTGGGCGGTCTGCGTGAAACTACGCTCGACAAGCTCCTTGCTGAGAAGCCTGCCGACGTGCTGATGCACGCCGTCCGTGGTATGCTTCCCAAGAATCGTCTGGGTCGTGCCATGCTGAAGAAGCTCAAGGTGTATGCTGGCCCCACGCATCCGCATACTGCCCAGGGCCCGAAGCCTCTGTCCTTCCCGTACTAACGAGGCCAGGAGTCAATCATGTCTGAGTTTGATTACGGCACGGGCCGTCGCAAGAACGCCACTGCTCGTACCCGTCTCTATGCCGGCAACGGCGCTATTGAAGTCAACGGTCGTAAAGTGGAAGACTACTTCCCCCGCAAGACCCTTCAGATGATCATCCGCCAGCCTCTGGTTCTCACCAAGCTCGTGGACAAGTTCGACGTGAAGGTCAACGTCTGCGGCGGCGGCGTGACCGGTCAGGCCGAAGCCGTTCGCCACGGGATTTCCCGTGCCCTGCTGAGCGCCGACCCGTCCCTGCGCGGCGTTCTGAAGCGCGCCGGGTTCCTGACCCGCGACGCCCGTAAGAAGGAACGCAAAAAGTACGGTCAGCGCGCCGCTCGTGCCCGCTACCAGTACTCGAAGCGTTAAGCCGCAAGGCCCGTTTCAGATTTGTTCAGGCCGGGGGAAACCCCGGCCTTTTGGCGTTTCTATCCGCTTGCGTCCGCAGGCTGCTGTGGGAAGGGCTTTCTCTTTTTATTCATCGAACTTACTTTATTTTTTATCTTTTCCCGTGCCCGTCCTTTCCGATAACGTCTTGTGGAAACACCGGGCTTCGGGTAAACTTCCGACAATAACCTACGAACAGAGAGCATAATGACGGATACTTTTTTGACTATTACCCCCCTAGGGGGATTTGGTGAAATAGGCATGAACTGCCAGATGTGGAACACGCCCGAAGGGTGCGTTCTCATCGACTGCGGGATCATGTTTCCTGATGACCAGCAGCTTGGTGTGGATGTGGTCATTCCGCCGCTGGAGCCCATCTTGGCCCAGCGCGGGCGGCTGCTTGGCGTGGTGCTTACGCACGGGCACGAAGACCATATCGGAGCGGTTCCGTGGCTGGTTTCTTTTATCAAGGGCCTGAAAGTCTACGGTTCCCCCATGACGCTGGCGCTCGTGGAGCACAAGCTCCGGGAACGCGGCCTTCTCGACCGTGCCGAACTCATCACCGTGACCCCCGAACACGATCTGGCGCTCGGCAGCTTGCGTTTCCATTTCATTCCGGTGAGCCATTCCATCCCGCAGGGATACGCCCTCGCGGTGGATACGCCCGTGGGGAAAGTCGTGCATACGGGCGACTTCAAGATCGATGAGTTCCCTTCCGACGGCGTCGGCACGGATTTGCCCGCCCTGCGGCGTTTCGCGGGCGCTGAGGGCGTCCGGCTGCTGCTTTCCGATTCTACCAATGCCGAGAGCGAAGGGCACACGCAGTCTGAAAAAGTGGTGCGCGAGACGTTTCACGAGATTTTTTCGGAAGCGAAAGGGCGCATAGTCATCACGCTTTTTTCCAGCCATATCGAACGGATCCAGATGGTGTTCGACATGGCCCGCGAATTTGACCGTGCAGTCGTGGTCAGCGGCCGCAGCCTCGTGAACAATATTGAGCGCGGGCGGGATCTTGGCTTCATGCGTATGCCGCCCGAACTGTTCACGGATCAGACCATCCCTGAGGTTTCCCCCGAACGCATGGTGGTCATCGCCACAGGTTCTCAGGGGGAACCCCTGTCCGCGCTTTCCCGTATTGCGTCCGGCGAGCACCGTCAGCTTTCCATTATGGAAGGCGATACGGTGATTATGTCTTCCCGCGTCATTCCGGGCAATGCGCGCGCCGTCAACCGGCTGATCAACCAGATGTACCGCATGGGGGCCAATGTCTGCCATGACGGGACACGCCCCGTGCACGTTTCCGGCCACGGTCGGCGCGACGAGCTCCGTACCATGCTCGACGCGGTGCGCCCCAAATTTTTCGTGCCGATCCACGGCGAGTACCGCCATTTGATCCAGCATCGCGATTTGGCCCGTGATTGGGGCATTGCGCCAGAGCGTACGTTCATCCTCGACGACGGCGAGCCGTTGACCTTGCTGCCCGATGCCATCCGGCTTGAGGAGAAGATTCCCGCCGATTCCATTCTTGTGGACGGCAAGGGCGTGGGCGACGTGGGTAACCTCGTTTTGCGTGAACGCCAGCTTCTCGGAGGCGACGGCGTTGTCGTCGTCGTTTTGGTGCTTGACGAGGAGACAGGCGAGGTCATCCACGGCCCGGACATGATTTCCAAGGGGTTTGTGTTTGAGCAGCAGTTCAGCCACTTGCTTGAGGATGCCAAGTGCCTTGTCCTCGACCATCTTGAAACGTCCCCACGGCTCAGTATTCCCCGCCTTGGCGATCGCATTCGTTCTTCCATGCGGAGCTTCTTCCGCAAGGTCGTAGGCCGCGATCCGGTTGTGGTTCCGGTTATTACGGAAGTTTAGGGGAAAAGATTGGGGAAGGGGAGGAGAATCTTTTCTGAAGAAAAGTTTCTCCTCCCCTT
>URTO01000042.1 GCA_900550745.1 uncultured Desulfovibrio sp.
TAAATACATTGTATTTTCACTCCATTATCAAACGGAATGAACCGATTCCATGACAGTCCCCCCTAAAAAATTGGCTCTGTTATAGTTTGTGGTTGTTTCATCTCCACAGTGCGGTGAAAATACAGCCTTTTTGTCCGTTTTCCCCTTGGCGGGATCCACGGCTAAGGCATTTTTCCGGTTATCCCTTTGGAACTTCAAGGAAAAAAGCATCAACCATTTTCTATAACACAGCCAAAAAATTTCCCATAAGCTGTTCCGCCCGCCTCCAAACGGGAAAGCCGCCGAGCCGCCTCCCCACCAGCCGAAAGTCTTTGGGGATGAGGGATGGGGGCACGGGGGAAGGGAGAAGGGGCTTTCTCCAGAAAGTCCCCTTCTCCCTTCCCCCGATTCACACTACAGCATATTCACCGGATCGATATCCAGCGAAATGCGCAAGTTCGGGGGCGAGGCAAGGGGCAGAAGCACGCCATAGAGGGCCCGGATCGATTGCCAGTCGCCGGCCTTGAGGAGGCATTGAAACCGCCTGCGGCCCCGCAGGAGCGGCAGAGGAGCTGGCGCAGGGCCAAGGACGGTTACGCCCTTGCTCTCCGAACGCAACAGGGCCGTAATCCGAGCGAGCTGCGTCGGCCCGTCCGCCCAGTCCATAGGGTAGGAAATCCGCAGCAGGGCCAAATTGATGAAGGGGGGATAGCGCCGCCGCCTGCGCAAGGCGATCTCGTGTTCGTAAAACCCTTCGTAATCCCCGTTCTTCACGTACTGCCAGCAGTAGTGGTTCACGTCACGGGTCTGGATAATGACCTGCCCCGGCTTCCCGCCGCGCCCGGCCCGGCCCGATGACTGCACCAGCAATTGAAACGTCCGTTCCGCCGCCCGGTAGTCAGGCAAATTGAGGCCGATATCCCCGTCAGCCACCACAGCCAGCGTCACATGCGGAAAATGGTGCCCCTTTGAAAGCATCTGGGTGCCGACAAGAACCTGCGCCTCCTGCCGGGCGAAAGACTCAAGGATCTCCTCCATGCGCCCCGGACGGCGGGTGCTGTCCCGATCCAGGCGCAGAACCCGGCCTCCCGGAGGCAGGAGCGTCCCGATATACTCTTCGACCCGCTCGGTTCCCTGCCCCATAGGGTGGAAATGCAGCCCCTTGCAGCTTGGGCAGGGCGACGGGAACGGAACCGAATACCCGCAGTAGTGGCAAACCAGCCGTTCGCGCCCCTTGTGGTAAGTCAGGCCAATATCACAATGCGGGCACCGGGCCACCTTCCCGCAGTCGATGCAGTACATCAACGGGGCATAACCGCGCCGGTTCAGAAGGATCACCGCCTGATCCCCCTGCTCCACCGTCTCCTTGAGCGCGGAGAGCGTCTCCGGGGCCAGAATGGAGTCGGCGCAGTCCACGGATCGGATGTCCACCAGCCTGATCGCAGGCAGCGTGCCGCCGCCCACACGTGCCGGAAGCATGGACATCGGGATTTTCGCCTCGCGTACCGCGTAAAACGTCTTGAGATCCGGGGTCGCGGATCCGAGCACCAACAGCCCTTTAGCCTGCGCGATGCGGAACCACGCCACTTCTTTGGCCTGATAGGTAAGCCCTTCATCCTGCTTGAAGGAAGAGTCATGCTCCTCGTCCAGCACTACGGCCCCAAGGGACGGCAACGGCAGAAACAGGGCGGAACGCGTCCCGACGACAAGGCATGGTTCGCGGCGTTTCGCCAGCTCGCGGAACGTCTTTTCGCGCAGGGCGGCCGACTGGTAGCCATGAAAAAAATAGAGCGGCACATCCGGCAGCGCGAACGAGGCATCCCGGCGCAGCTTCAAAGCGAGCGCCACTTCCGGGGCCAGCAGCAGCATGGAACGGCCACGGCGCAGGCATTCCTTGGCCAATTCCATATATACGGCCGTCTTGCCGCTCCCGGTCACGCCGAACAGCAGGTGCGACGCGGGATTCCCGGCATCGAGATCCGCACGGAACGAAGCCAGCGCCGCCTCCTGCGCTTCGGAAAGCGTGAAAGGGGCTTCCGATGCGGGGGGCAGCAGATTACAGCCGGTTTCCTCTTCCGCACAGCCGGCCTCAAGGCATTGCAGGCCAATCAATCCGTTCTTGAGCAAGGATTCAAGCGCCGGGGCGACCCCCTGCCCCATTTGCCGCAATACTTCCCTCCGGGAAACGGCGCCATGCTCCAGCAAAAACTCCAGCAGCTCGATCTGCCGCGTCGCGGTCGGCCTCACCGCCCACGGCGGATCGCAGCGCAGCACGCACAGCTCGCTGGCGGCGGCGTCTTCCCGTGGCCCGAGCAGCTCCGCCCCGCCCCGCATCCACGCCTCACCAAGCGCCGACAGAACCTCCACGGGCAGCTTGGGCAAATCCTTCAGCAGCCGTATCTGCGCCTTGCCTTGCCCTTCCATCGTGCGGAGGCGCATCTGCGTCACCCGAAGCCCGGCAGGGAGCACCATCGCGAGGATCTGCCCCGGCGTCACGGCTTGGCGCAAAGCGAGCTGGCGCACCATTTCCATATGTCCGGGCGGCAGCAAAGGTTCCTTTTCCAGAGGCCAAAGCATGGGCCGCGCCGTTACCCCCTCCGGCAAGGGGGAGCCGTCGCCGAGGACGACCCCAATGCGCAGCATCCCCCTCCCCAGCGGCACGGCAACCCTCAAGCCGGGGCACCATGCAAACCCGGCAAGCCAATCGGGGACGGCATAGGTCAAGGAAGCAAACGGGGGCGTCAGCAAGGCAACGGTTCGGAGCAAGGGAATATCCTGAAGGGTTAGGGGGTCAACAGCCATTCGGAAACGCGGCGTTGTCCCCTGCGTGGTCCGATACGGAAAGAGGGGATAAGAACGGAAAGGGTTCCACCGCAGTGCAGCAAAAAACAAGGGAAAGCCACCCCATCCGGCTGCACCTCCCGTTGGAGGCCCTGCCGGAAAGATGGTTTCCCCTGTTTATCAAACGTTGCCTGCAATGCCTAGCCGAGCAGTTCGCGCAGCCGGGCCTTCAGGCCGTCGCGCAGTTTTTCATCGCGCAGCCCGAAGTAGACGTTGGCCGTCAAATAATCCACCCAATCCCCGGCGTCGAAACGGATGCCTCCCATCTTCACAGCCAGCATACCCCGTTCCCGGGTTAGGGAAGCCAGCGCGTCGGTAAGCTGGATCTCGCCGCCGTGTCCGGGCTTTACCCGTGCAAGGTGCTCAAAGATATCCGGGGTCAGCACATAGCGCCCCACGATGGCGAGGCGGGAATCCACCGTGCCTATGGCTGGTTTCTCCACCATATCCGTGATGTTGTAGACGCCGGGTGTGATTTCTTCACCCATGACGATGCCGTAACGGTTCACCTTGTCCGCGGGCACTTCCATGACCCCGATAACCGGCATGTCGTGTTCGGACGCCACTTGGACAAGCTGCGCCAGCCCCGCGTCATCACCGATCATGAAGTCGTCGCCGACCATGACCGCAAAGGGTTCGTCACGTACCATCTCCTTGGCGCACAGCACAGCATGGCCAAGGCCAAGCTGTTTCTTCTGGCGGACGGACATGATGTTGACCATCTCGGCCACATCACGGACTTCCTTGAGCATTTGCAGCTTTCCGGCGCGTTCCAGAACGCCCTCAAGTTGAAGGTTATAATCGAAGTGGTCTTCAATGACGCTCTTGTCGCGGTTGGTCACAAAAATGACGTCTTCCACACCGGCACGGATAGCCTCTTCCACAACGTACTGCACAACGGGCTTGTTGTAGACCGGCAGCATTTCCTTGGGAATATTCTTGCTGGCGGGCAAAGAACGCGTCCCCCAACCGGCAACCGGAATGACGACCTTACGAATATTCATGTGGCCCCTTTCCCTCTCAGGAATCTTTTGGGCGTTTCCCCGCGCCCCATCCTTACCGCTCATTCCCCCCATTCGGAAGGAATGCCTCATGACAACAAAATACCGGCCCTGCATGTATCGGGCGATCACACGGCTTGTTTCCGGCAACACCGTTCCATCGAGGGCTCTTCTCTTCCAAAGGACAACGGGAATCTGCCCTCCATATTCCTATTGGAACACGCCGCAAGGCACACGAAGCCCCCAATTTCCCCTATCCGAGCGCTTTTTCCACGATCCCGGCAAGCTCGTTGGCATACACGCGCACCTTGTCCGCATCCTGCCCTTCAACCATGACCCGGCACAACGGCTCCGTGCCCGAATAGCGCAGCAGCACGCGCCCACGGCCTTCAAGGCCTTCCTCAATACGGGCGATGGCGTCAGCGATTTCCGAATTTTCCTCAAAGGGAACCTTGTGTTCGACATGCACATTCCGAAGCTCCTGCGGGTAGGGAACGAGCAGCCCGGCAAGTTCGGACAGGGGACGCCCCTGCTGGCGCATGATCCGCAGGATCTGGAGGGCGGCGAGGAGGCCGTCTCCGGTCGTGCTGTATTCACGGAAAATAAGATGGCCGGACTGTTCCCCGCCAAGAAGGGCCCCTTGCTGGCGCATGGCCGCCACGACATGGCGGTCGCCCACATTGGTGCGGATAAGCGTGCCGCCCCGCTCCTTCATGAACACTTCAAGCGCCATATTGCTCATGACCGTAGCCACAAGGATATTGCCCGGAAGCTTGCCCTGCTGCATAAGATCCTGCGCACACAGGGCCATGATCTGGTCGCCGTCCAGAACGGTGCCCTTCTCGTCCACCACGATGAGGCGATCGGCGTCGCCGTCCAGAGCAAGGCCGATATCGGCCCGCGTCTCACGAACCTTTGCGGCCACCGCCTCAGGATACAGGGAACCGCAGCGGTAGTTGATGTTCAGCCCGTTGGGTTCCGTGCCGATTTTGACGACTTCGGCGCCCAGCTCCTCAAGGGCCAGCGGCGCGACCCTATAGTTGGCCCCATTAGCGCAGTCAAGAACCACCCGCAGCCCTTCAAGGGACAAGTGCGCGGGGAAACTGTTTTTGAGGTACACGATGTAACGGCCCGGAGCGTCTTTGATCTTATAGGCGCGGCCGGTGTTCGCGGGATCGGGATAATTCCAGTCGAAATTCGGATCCAGCACCATTTCCGTCATGCGATCTTCATCGGCATCCGGGATCTTGAACCCTTCGGCGTCGAAAAACTTGATCCCGTTGTCGCTGAATGGGTTATGCGACGCGGAGATGACCACGCCGACATCCGCCCGCATGTTGGTCGTAAGGAAGGAGATCGCAGGAGTGGGCAGCGGGCCGACGAGAAAGACGTCCATCCCCGCAGCCAGCAGGCCCGCCGCCAGCGCGTTCTCAAATACGTATCCCGAAAGGCGGGTATCCTTACCGATGACCACGCGGCTGCGGCGGTTTTTGTCCCGATAAAACGTGCCCGCGGCAAGCCCCAGACGCAAGGCCACTTCCGGCGTCATGGGGTACTTGTTGACCCGGCCCCTCATCCCGTCAGTCCCAAAAAGACGAACGCTCATCAACTACTCCAAAATCTTTTGTTATAAAACAACGGAACAGACCGCTTATTCGCTCGGATGCCGGGAAACCGACACGGTTTCCGGGCTGATTTTCAGGACGCGCCCGCCTGGGGGCACGGCCACCTGAAGAGGCGCGCTCACAGCCCCGTCCTCCGCAGGCATCGCCGTGTCGGCGGGGACGGAAACCTGAAATTGCGCAAGGTACCCGGCATCTCTGACCATCCCCTGAGGGACGGAAACCATGAGGTTCGCCCGTGAAGGCTGGGCATTTACATTGGGGTTCTCACCCTCAAAGATAATGTCACGCTGCAAACTCAGGGTACGCCTCTTCACATCGATTTTCCACGTCACCTTAACGACCTGCGGATTGAGCTCCACAGCGGGCGGCGCAAGCAGCGGGACATCTTCCGAGACGGCCTTTCCTTCCGCCGCGAGATCCACCGGGATCTCCGCCTGAATCTCCTTCATGGACGAGATGACACTTGCCGGGCCGCGTACGGTCACCTGCGGCGGCTCGACCACCAAATCCTTCAGCCGCACCGACGAGGCCGCGGGCGAGGCCCTCAGCGCCACCTTGACGGGCAGGTTCGCCTCCATGATCTTGTCCACTTCAAGGATCATCCGGGACGGCGTGACCTCAAGCACTTCGTAGGCCCGCAGTTCCGGCGGCTTGCTTTCCCCCGTCGTCAGCGGGATGACGTTCTTGCCCGGCGTCACGCCGGACAGATCCATCGTATATGAGATTTCCCGGTTGGTCATGGAGCGCAGCAATTCCTGCGGCCCGCGAAGGCGCACGCTGATCCTGTTGAGCTGGCCCCCCGTCACGATCAAACCGGGCGGCAGCCCCTTGTAATCAAGGCGTACCTCGACCACGCGCTCGATTTGCTCACGCGCATTGAGCGTATACCACAACCCAAGGGCAAGGAGGAAGGCCACCAAGAGGTAACGCCAGTTGCCCTTCTGGGGTTCTTCAGTGTTCGATAACATTGTTTAGCGTCTCTTTCAGTTGTTCGGCATCCGGCATAACCGCCAAATGGCCCTTGGAGGCCACGCTCACTTCGCCGCGCTCTTCCGAAACGACGATGACCGTCGCATCGCTGACTTCCGTGGCGCCGAGCGCGGCACGGTGCCGCGTGCCGAAATTCTGGCGATCCATCTGCGCCAGCGGCAGGATGCACCCCGCCGCGGCGATGCGCCCTTTGCGGATGATCACCGCCCCATCATGCAGCGCGGTGTTGGGAAAGAAAATGGTCAGCAGCAGTTCCCGGGAAATCCGGGCGTCCAGCACGACCCCGCCCTTCATCATATCACCGAGCTGCACCTTGCCTTCCAAAACGATGAGCGCCCCGATACGCCGCTTGGCGAAGTACTGGCACACCCAGACGAGATCGCCGACCATATTTGACGGCGCGGGACGCTTCTTCCACGAAAGGTACTGCGTCCCCATCGCAGCAAGAGCCTGCCTGATGTCATCATGGAACAGGATCACGATGACGAGGAACAGCGAACCGAACAGGTTCTCAAGCAGCCATGACAGGGAATAGAGGCCGACGAAGTGCGAGAGGGCGTACACCGCCACCAGAACGACCAAACCGATGAGCGCAGAAAACGCGCGCGTTCCCCGGATAAGAAGCAGGATGCGGTATAAAAGCAGCGTTACGAGGGCGATATCCAGCACGTCACGCCAATAAAAAGACAGGAAATCCATGATCCGGCTCCAAAATGAGCTTTATAGGGTGCGCCGGAAGGATCAGGCGAGAGGGGTCATAGCTTCGACAAGCCGCAGCGCCTGCGCGCAGCCGGCAATATCGTGAACGCGGTGGTAAGGGATTCCCCGCGCAGCCAGCAGCGCGACAGCCATGCGCGTGGCTTCGGCCCGCTGCTCCAGCTCAAGGCCAAGGATTTCCCGGAACATGGATTTCCGGGAAAGCCCCACATACAAGGGACGCCCCAGCGAAGCAAACCGCTCCAGCCCTTTCAGGATAGCTACGGTGTGCTCCTTATTCTTACCGAACCCGATGCCGGGATCAAGCACTATCCGATCCTCCGGCAAGCCGGCCTTGACCAGCCGCGCCAGATTTCTTTCAAAAAAGGCAAGGATCTCCTCCACCACGTTCCCGTAATGGGGGTTCACCTGCATCTCGCGCGGGCTGCCCTGACTGTGCATGAGCACATATCCCGGCTTGTATTCGGCAAGCACGTCGAGCAGCATCGGATCGGCCGCGCAAGCCGACACGTCGTTGATGATGTCCGCGCCGCCTTCCAGAGCCGCCCGCGCCGTCCCGGCCTTCAGCGTATCCACGGAAAGGATCGCCTCAGGCCGCTGCCCGCGAAGGCCAGCCACGACCGGCATGAGCCGGGCGATCTCCTCGCCTTCGGGCACGGGTTCGGCAAAAGGACGGGTGGATTCCGCCCCCAGATCGAGCATCCCGGCCCCTTCGTCCAACAGGCGGAGGCCATGAGCCACGGCGTTCCGCGGATCGATATACTTCCCCCCGTCGGAAAAGGAGTCCGGCGTTACGTTCACAATGCCTATCAGACAAAAGGGGGCAGGGTTCAACACCCTCCCCCCTCGAAGAATCCATTTGCGTTCGCTGTTCACGTTGTCCTCATAAAACCGAATGCCCCGACATCCGCAGGATGCCGGGGCAAACCGTTTACTGCAGTTTGGTTTCGTCCTGCGTTTTCCCGCCCGTCCCTTCATCATGGGACGGTTCCGCTTCCAGCTTGAAGGTTTCACCCTCCGCATCAGCGGAAGCAGGGGCAGGGGTAGGGGCCGCCGGTTCCCGCTTCGCGGCTTCGTCCGCGTCGAAAGGCGGCAGCGGTTCGCCCTTGACGAGCAAATCGATATCGTCGCCGGTGATGGTCTCACGGTCGAGCAGGGCCTTGGCAAGCGCGTGCAGGAGATTGATGTTTTCCTGCAACAGATTGTGGCAGTTCTCGCGCGCGGTTTCCACCAGCTTCTTGATTTCGGCATCCACGATGCGGGCGGTGTCTTCGCTGTAGTTGCGCGCATGGCCCCAATCGCGGCCAATAAAGACTTCTTCGCCCTGCTCGCCGATGGTCATGGGGCCGACGACGTCGCTCATGCCCCACTCGCAAACCATCTTGCGGGCCATGCCCGTGGCGCGCTCGATGTCGTTGCCAGCACCGGTGGTAATGGTGTCGAAAATGATTTCTTCAGCCACGCGCCCAGCCAGCAGCACCATAAGGTTGTTCTGGAGATACGCCTTGGAATAGCCATGACGATCGCCTTCCGGCAACTGCATGGTCACGCCGAGCGCACGCCCGCGGGGGATGATCGTCACCTTGTGCACGGGGTCGGTTCCGGGCAGCAGCTTGGCAACCAGAGCGTGGCCGCCTTCGTGGTACGCGGTGATCCGCTTTTCCTCGTCGGAAAGGATAAGGCTGCGGCGTTCCTTGCCCATCAGCACCTTATCCTTCGCATATTCAAAATCACGCATGAACACGGTGTCCTGACCAAGGCGGGCGGCCTGAAGAGCCGCTTCGTTGACCAGGTTCTCCAGCGCCGCGCCGGAGAAGCCCGGCGTACCGCGGGCGATGACTTCCAGATTGACGCGCTTATCCAGCGGCGTACGGCGGGTATGCACTTCAAGAATCTTCAGGCGGCCCTTCACGTCGGGCGTGGGAACCACAACCTGACGGTCGAAACGGCCGGGACGGAGCAACGCGGGGTCAAGCACGTCGGGGCGGTTGGTCGCCGCGATGAGGATGACGCCTTCGTTGGACTCAAAGCCGTCCATTTCCACAAGGAGCTGGTTCAGGGTCTGCTCGCGCTCGTCATGTCCACCGCCGAGGCCAGCGCCGCGCTGACGGCCCACGGCGTCGATTTCATCAATAAAGATGAGGCAAGGGGCGTTTTTCTTGCCCTGCACAAACAGGTCACGGACACGCGAAGCGCCCACGCCTACGAACATTTCCACAAAGTCGGAACCGGAAATGGAGAAGAACGGCACGCCCGCCTCGCCAGCCACGGCGCGGGCCAGCAGCGTCTTGCCCGTACCGGGAGGGCCGACAAGCAGGACGCCCTTGGGGATGCGCCCGCCAAGGCGGGTAAACTTGCGCGGATTGGAAAGGAAGTCAACGACTTCGGAAAGCTCTTCCTTGGCTTCGTCCACGCCGGCCACGTCATCGAACGTGACCTTGCCCTGCTCCTGATTGAGCATGCGGGCCCGGGAACGGCCAAAGGACATGGCCCGGCCCGCCCCGCCCTGCATCTGGCGCATGAAGAAAATCCACACGCCGATAAGCAGCAGCATGGGGAACCACGACACCAGCAAGGTCATATACCACGGGGAGTCCTCGACAGGCTCGGCCCGGACTTCGACCTTCTCGGCAATGAGTTTGTCCACCAAGCCGGGATCGTCGGGGACGTAAATCTGGAACGATTTGCCGTCGGTCGTCTTCCCGGTAAGGGTATTCCCCTGAATGACCACCTCGGACACTTCGCCCTTGGCGGCCTGACGCAGGAATTCACTGTACGTCACGCTCGGCTGGGACGAGTGCTGAGGCTGGCTAAACAGGTTGAACACAATGACCATAGCCAGGGAGATGACCCCCCAAAGCATAAGATTCCGCGTAAACTGATTCAAAAGTTACCTCCGTATGGCCCGGCGGCGCCAAAC
>URTO01000043.1 GCA_900550745.1 uncultured Desulfovibrio sp.
GTAGGGTCAATACCGCCCCTTTTTTATTGCGTTACGTCATGACCACCTCCCACTGCATTTCCATCACTCATCCTCACGTGCTTCACGCGGTCCTTCACTTCGGCGCGCTTGGCGTTGTTGAAGCGGTCCACGGTGCCGACGAGATAACCCGTGATGCGCCGGATGCGCTCGAAACGGATCCCTTTTCCGGCGATACCGTTTACAACGGGCAGGCCGTTCCACAATTCATTTTTCATTGTTGTTCCTCATAGTTACTGGTTCGACATCGTCACACTGTAAAAAGACGGGGCCTGAGCGGTAAGAATTTACAGCGATGTGCCAGCGCCCATCCGCGCCGAGGATTGGCGGCGTGAGCGTCCATGTCAGCTCGTATTTCCGGGTTCCGTCCTCGGCTATTCCAGAAAAGGCCCGCACGCGTTGCCGTGCCGTCAGCTCCGGCCGCGGTGACGGCTCGGCAAAGGTGCCCATAGCGATTCTTGTGATGAGCGTTCCGAGGTCTTGCCGGTTGATGAACCACGGCGCGCCGTCGGCGGCATCGCACCAGCGCCGGTCGACGCGCATGCGGTATGTTCCGGTGGGGCCGCCGAATGGGGTGGCGTCGGCCAACTCGATGCGCGTTGTCGTCGTGTTGAAACGCACACGAATTTGGGCGGAAAATTTCCGTTTTTGTTCGTATGCCGCTTTGGACATCATGCCGCTCCCAGTGTTGCGCCGTCAGCTTCGCGCAGGGCTTGTCCGTCGGTGTATTCCTGCCAGCGCCGGATGATGACTTCGGCGAAGCGCGGGTCCAGTTCCATCGTGCGGCAGCTGCGGCCCAACAGCTCACAGGCCATCAGCGTCGAGCCGGAGCCGCCGAACGGGTCCAGCACCAGCCCTTTGGCCGGAGACGAGTTGGCCACCATACGCTCGATGAGCGCCACCGGCTTTGTCGTGGGGTGCAGATCGGATTTGGCGGGCTTGGGGACGGAGATGATTGAACTGGTCAGTTCTTCGATGGATAAGGCTTCCCCACGCAGCCGGTAGAGCTTTCCGTCAATCATGAGCTGCCAGCTGCCGTCGGCCATCGGCGTCAGCGCGTCGAGGCAGGATTCGTAGATCGTCTTCTGCTTGCGGTTGCCGTACCAGCGATGCGCGGCCCCGGGACGCCAGCCGTAGAGGATCGGCTCATGCTGGAAATGGTAGTCGCCACGGCCCAGCACAGCGCTTTGCTTGCGCCAGATAAGGCAGGCGGCCAGCTTGAAGCCGGACAGGATGAAAGCCCGGCGGAAGGCCATGCCGTCTCCGGCTTCGGAGTGCGCGACGTAAACCCCGCCGCCCGGGCGCACCGTTTCGAACATGACACGGTGAACGGCCAGCAGGAACTGGTCGAAGTCGACGGCGGACATCTTGTCGTTCTTGATTTTGCCAGCCTTGCCGCTGTAGTCGACGTTGTAGGGCGGGTCCGTCCAGATCATGTCGGCGAGCTCCTCTCCCATCAGGCGGCGCATGTCCGCACGGCTGGTCGAGTCGCCACACATGAGCCGATGACGACCCAATAGCCACACTTCGCCGTTGCGTACCTGCGGTTCATCCAGAGGCTCGGGGATATCGTCAGGGTCTTTATCCGTGCCCCCGTCGAGTTGCATGAGCATTTCGTCCAGCTCGCGCTGGTCAAAGCCGGTCAGACTGAGATCGTATGAGGCGAGCTGCAGGGCTTGCAGTTCGCGCAAGAGTGCTTCGTCGTCCCAGTCAGCCCACGTTGCCGAGCGGTTGATCATGATGCGGAAGGCCCGCACCTGTTCCAGAGACATGTCGTCCACGGTGATGACCGGCACGGTGTCCAGCCCCAGAGCCATCGCCGCCTTGAGCCGGAGGTGCCCATCAACGAGGTCGCCGGTACTTTTGGCCAGCACGGGAACGCGGAAGCCGAATTCGCGGATAACGGTCACCATGCGCGGCACGGCGTCGTCGTTTTTCCGAGGGTTGTTTTCGTAGGGGATAAGCCGTCCGATTGGCCATTGTTCGATAGTGAGTGATGCCATATTAGCCCCAGATAGACAAAAAGTTCCGTGAAGTTATCTCATAATCCCTATGCCCTGACAGCCAATCCCATATAGCGGCGGACTCGCTTTGGAAACTCATGAACGCCTGCATGTCATCCGGGTGTGCCGCCGCCCACCTGTGGTCATAGCGCCATTCCCAGCCGCCGTTGCCGTCGCGGACGAACCGGATGGGCTTGCCGCGCCAGATCCGGGCGAGCGTGAGCACGTCAGCGGGGATGTCCCTTCTTTCAAGGTAGTCCGGAAGAATAAGACTATCCTCTCCCTCAGCGGCAACAGTTCCATCGGGCAAAGCTCCCATTGGCTCCGGTTCCGGCTGCGCTTGCGGTTGGGGCCCTGACTCTGGAGCCGTCAGCGGGCAGGATGCCGGACAGCCGCCGCGGAGCCATTCCCGGATGTCCACGCCCTTGGCAAAGGCTTCCCCCGGGTCCTTTCCGGCGGGGACGGGCCACAGCTTGGCTTGGGGGTAACGGTCGCGCCACCAGCGCCAGTTCGAGGCCGTAGGGATGTCGCCGTCGGGCTTTGCGTCCCAATCCATGACCATGAGGATTCTGGCCGCTGTGGAGAGGGTCGCGTGGGCCACGGCGTCGGGCTTGCCGGAGGCCGTGAGGATGGCGAGCGCGCCGATTTTTCCCCCGCAGGCGTGGTGGATGAGCATGGCGTCAAGCTCGGATTCGACCACGGCCCACGTCGCCAGCTCTGGAGCGACGCCGATGGGGGCGAGCCGCAGCGGGGCCGAGTAGGGCGGCGCGGGCTGGGCGATGAGGATGTATTTGTCTTCGCCCTCGGCAAGGTCGGCATTGCGCTTGCGGATACGGACGCGCAGGGCTTGCGTGTGGCCGTCGTCGCTCCAGCAGGGGATGGTGATGCCACGGGGGATGCGCAGCGCCCGGACAGGCTTGCCGTCGCGTTCCTTGGGCGGCAGGCCGAACGCGGCGCGCTGGCGGTAGAGGTATTTCCCGGTGTTGTCCTCTCCTTCGATGTAGCCCAGCCCGTAGCGCTGGACGGCCTCAAGCGGCAGGCCACGCTTGGCGAGATAGCTCAGGATGGATGGCGTCTCCAGAAGGCGGGCATGGGCTTCTGTGGCCAGCTTGGTGGCCTGTGCGAGCCATGCCTCCGGAGGCGGGGCGTAGGACGTCGGCGTCCACGTATCCGTGCCGTGGGCGGTCAGGGGGCGCAGGGGGCGGTATCTGCGGCGCTCTTCCTGCGTGCGTTCGGGGAGGTCAATCCGCAACTCCTCGCACGCCTCCCGAAACGTCAGCCCTCCAGCCCACGTCAGCAGATCGATGGCATCGCCGCCTTCTTGACAGTGCCGGGGGCAGGCCCATGTCCCGGTGATGCCGTGCTGCATGGCGAGCGCCCCGCTGGGCTGTTCGGGGAAGACGCAGAAGCGATCCGTCCCGCCGCACTTCGGGCAGGGGGAATGGTACTCGCCGCCGGAGCGTGCGCTGGCCTTCTTGATCTTGGTTCCGTCCACATAGCGGCGCAGGATATCGAGTATGATGTCGCTCATCGGTTCAATCCTCCCACGCTCCCATGAAACTCCCAACCAATGATTGCCTTCAATATCCTATCTTTCTTATCTTTCTTTCTCTCTATGGGAGTATGGGAGGATATACACACAGCACACAAATACGCACATGATCGCGCATGTGCGCACGGGGGGATTAAGGTGTGTATCCTCCCATACTCACATTCTGGGAAAAGAGTATTATTTATCGCATGGTTACAAAATATAAACGCCGGAATTTCGTGGGAGGATGGGAGGATAGGCCGAGCAATCATGACTTCCTCCGGCTATTCTTCTCCTGCTCTTCCAGCAGATCGTCATTGTACTCTTCCAGAATTTCAGGCTTGACCACGACACCCAAGTAGTACATGACACTGCTCTTTTTGGTGAATATCCCCTTCTTTTCCAAGGCTGGAGTGAACTTTTTGGGCGTGTACGGGTAGGAGTTGCCCAGAATTTTCTTGCACCACCAGTTGCAGGCCTTGAGCAGATCGGCAGCTGGGGTTCTGGTTTCGTAGTCGCGAGAGCAGGTCGGCGGTTCTTCGATGAGACAGCATTCCTTCAGGAATCGCCCGATGTCGTCCTGAGCCGCCATCTGGGCCTCCGTAAAGCGCAACACCTTCTCCGGGATGCGTAGTCCGTTGGCGAGCACGTCCATGCAGCCGCGCACCATGAGCGCAAGGATGCCAGAACGTTCGGCCTCCAGCTTTTTCCCCATATGACGGTCAATTTGCCGCTCCCATTCACGGGTCGGGTTGGGGACGAATTTGACCGGCCATTCGATGAACAGGGTACGGGCGTTGAAGCCGTCGTCATCCGTGTCCATTTTCGGCACATAGTTCGTGAGCAGGATCATCAGCGCCGACTGTTTCCACGAGGTCATGTACTTGTCGTTGATGCCGCGGGCCGTAATGAACCCGCCGCCGGTGAGGTCCTTGATCTTGGCTTGGTCAAGTGACTGGCGGGCATTTGCTTCCGAAGCGTAGGCGATTCGTGCTCCGCGCAGGGCCAGCAGCTCCGGCTCGGGGCGGCTGGGGTCTCGAGGAAACTTCTGTTCGATGAGAAGGGATACCCCCATACGGGCATGTATCTGATCGCCGAGGATACCCTTGATGGTGTTCATCAACGTATCCTTGCCGTTTCGCGATAAAGGGCCGTACATGATGGCCCAGATGTTCAGGAACTTGTCGCCGAGCAGCCCGTAACCCAGCAGACGCACGATGAAGTCGGCCATCTCCTGATCACCATTCATACACGAGAGCAGATAATGCTGGAAATTGGGACAGGGCGTATCAAGGCCAGTCCACTCCGTCGGGATGGCGTTGAGCATGTACTGCTCGGGTTTTCCGGGACTGCATTCGCCGGTACGCAGGTCCACGACGCCGGAGGGAGTCGCCAGATGGTAGTGCTGCTGATCAAGATCGTTGGCCGCAACAACCGGCGGATTGTAGATGGATGTCGCGCACTCAAGCACCTCTTTTCGACCGGCAGCCGTGCGGAGTTTGTCGATCCGGGAGCGCATCGTTTTGGAGAGAGGCGACTTGTCGTCCTGTCCCGTTTCGACGATGGCGTTCTGATAGGCCGCGCACACCTGTTCGACGTCGGCCAAGGCCCGGCGGGAAAGGAGGTCAATGTCCCAGTGATGTCCGGACCAGTACAGCCACTTGTCCCATTCGGGGACATAGGCATACCGGCACCGGAAAAGGGTCACGAAGAGATCGGCATCGCCGACACGGTTGCGCCGGAGCCGGTCAATCACGAACCACGGGTCGAGCTTTTCTTCGGCCTTCACGTCGGGCAGTTCCGCAGCCTTGGCGATGGCTAGGGCGCGCTCCTCAACCAATTGTTGGATCTCTTTAGGTGACAGATCCTGCGCCATGCAATGGCTCCAATGGCAAGGTGTGCATTTTTCCATGAAAGAATTCCATAGATCGCGGCCAAACTCCGGGATGCACGCACCCTTGCGCCGGGCAAAAGCGGGGAAGGACCCAAAAGGCCGAGGGCCGCTTGGGAACTTTGGTCCGTTTTCGGGTGTATGGGGGAAAGGGGGAACGTAGCGGAGACGGCTGCCGCGCAGCCTTCAGAAAAAGGAAGCGCCCGCAAGTTCCCTAGGCCGTGGGGCGTGGAGGCTGCATGAGCCTTGCCCTGAGCAAGGGAACGTGCGGGCGCACATTCGAGATGGCAAACCAGAATGACGGCAGGGTCATTCTGTGCCGAAGAAGGGCCTCGGGACGCCATCATATGGATAAGACTGGCCGCAAAACGGGCAACCAGTGGGCAACCAAGGCCGGAAACGACAAAGAGGATACATACACTCTGGTATGTATCCTCTTGAAATCTATTGGTGCGCCAGGGAGGAATCGAACCCACGGCCCGCAGCTTAGAAGGCTGCTGCTCTATCCAACTGAGCTACTGGCGCAAACATGACAACGACAGTCTGTACAGCAAGGCTTCCCAGAGGTCAAGCCTGATCTTGCGCGTTTTGCAAGGATTGGGAAGGGCGGGCGGCATGAGCCGGAGCGGGCGGGGCATCCCGGCGAAGAATTCACGGGCGGAAAGGGGCGTCCGCCATTGCTTTCAGGTTGACTGTGGGCTATCCCCTCTGTACGCTTCGGCGCGTTTGGAGTATGGCCTTTACTTTTAGCGAATGAAACCAAGGAAAATTCATGCCCGCATACGGAGATCTCGTTATTATTGTTACCCCCAAGGGGAAGCGGAGCTTGCGCCGCGTTGATGAAAATCAGGACATGCACACGCAGGACGGTATCCTGCGCATGGCCGATGTGGTCGAAGCGCCGTTCGGTTCCGAAGTCTGTACGACGCTCGGTGTGCCGTACCGCATCCAGAAGCCCACGCTGAATGATATCGTCAAGGGCGTCAAACGCCAGACGCAAATCCTCTATCCCAAGGATATCGGGTATATCTGTATGCGTCTCGGCGTGGGGCCGAACCGCACGGTCATCGAAGCGGGCACCGGATCAGGGAGCCTGACCGTGGCCTTGTCGTGGTTCTCCGGCCCGACCGGAAAGGTGCATACGTTCGAGGCCAGGGAGGAATTCCACAAGCTCGCCCGGCGGAACTTGGAGTGGGCCGGGGTGGGGCAGAACGTGACCATGCACTGTCAGGACATCGCGGAAGGCTTCGGCGGCGTGACCGGCGCGGACGCCCTGTTCCTTGATGTACGGACTCCGTGGGACTACTTGAAGCACATCCCCGCCGCCGTGACGCCCGGCGCTGCGCTGGCGTTCCTCCTGCCCACCGTGGATCAGGTCGGCAAGCTCCTCCTTGGTCTGGAGCAGGGGCCCTTCGACGACGTCGAAGTCTGCGAAATCCTCGTGCGCCGCTGGAAGCCCATCGCGGATCGTCTGCGCCCCGAAGACCGCATGGTGGCCCATACCGGTTTTCTCATTTTCGCCCGCCATCAGGAACGCTCGGCGAAGTGGGACGAATGCCGCACCGCGTCGCTCGGCACCCGTGAACGCAAGCAGGAAGCCGCGCGCCGTGAGCGTCTGGGGCTGGATGACATGGAGACGGCCTCCGAACAGATTGATGAATAGCATTCCCATCGCATTATGAAAATAACAATCCAAAATCTTTCCAAGGCCTTCGGCGGTCGGGACATCTTCTCCGACTTCTCTCTGGACATCGACTCCGGTGTTCGCCTTTGCGTGTGCGGGCCCAACGGCTGCGGCAAGTCGACGCTTATCCGTATGCTGGCGGACGCCGATGCCCCGGATTCCGGGCGCATCATCATGCCGCGCGGCTGCCGGGTGGGGTACGTGCAGCAGGATCTGGACGAGGCCGTGCTGGACACGCCGCTGCTCGAATGGGTGGTGGACGTCCTCCCGGACTGGCATGACTTCTGGTCCGCATGGGAAGCGGCGGCGGCTTCCAAGGACGAAGCCGCGATTGCGCGCCTCGGTGCGCGGCAGGCCGAACTTGAGGCCCTGTACGGCTATAATCCCGAACACAAGGCGCAGGCCGTGCTGTCCGGTCTGGGATTCGACGAGGGCAAGTGGCACCTGCCGATCAAGCAGCTGTCCGGCGGCTGGCGCGAGCGTGCAAAGCTGGCCCGGGTGCTGGTCGCCGGGGCCGACGTCCTGCTGCTCGACGAACCGACCAACCACCTCGACATCGAGGCGGTGGAATGGCTGGAAGATTTTCTCATGGATTACAAGGGCGCGCTGGTCTTCGTGGCCCACGACCGCGTGTTCATGGACCGGATCGGGACGCATGTTCTGTACCTCGGCGGCTCGAAACCTGTTTTCCGTAAGGCGACGTTCAGCCAGTTCGTGGAATTGCAGGAAGAGCTTGAGGAGCAGAGGGAACGTGAGGCCCAGCGCCTGAGCGCCGAAATCGAGCGCAAGATGGATTTCGTGCGCCGTTTCGGGGCCAAGGCAACCAAGGCCCGCCAGGCCGGATCACGTCAGAAGATGGCGAAGAAGCTTGAGAAGGAGCTGGAAAGCTTCCGCCCGGAAGCCAAGCGCAAGGAGCTCAGCTTCAAGTGGCCCGAACCGCCCAAGGCCGACAAGACCATCCTGTCCGTGGCCGATCTCGCGTTTGCCTTCCCTGACGGCGTGAGTCTCTGGCCTCCGCTGACGTTCACGATCTACCGGGGCCAGCGCATCGCCCTTGTGGGGCACAACGGCTGCGGCAAGTCGACGCTGCTCAAAATCCTCGCGGGCCGTCTGGAGCGCAAGGGCGGGACGCAGGTCATGGGCTCTCTGGTCAAGATGGGCTACTACAGTCAGCACCAGACGGAGCTTCTGAACAGTTCGGGCACGGTGCTCGGCGAAATCCGGCGGCTCTCTGATCCCCGGATGACGGAAGAGGAGCTCATGAGCGTCCTCGGGCTGTTCCTGCTCGGGCAGAACTATTTCGACCGGCAGGTGAGCAGCCTGTCCGGCGGCGAGCGCAGCCGCCTCGTGCTGGCGTCGCTGTTCCTCGCGCGCGCCAACTTTCTGGTGCTCGACGAACCCACCAACCATCTGGATCTCGAAAGCCGCGAAGCGCTGGTCGAGGCGCTGAACACCTTTGACGGGACGCTGTTGATGGTGGCCCACGATCGGTACCTGCTTTCGGAGGTGGCCGACGAGGCGTGGGCGATGTCCGAGGACGGGATCACCGTCTATAAGGAAGGGTTCGCCGAATACGACGCGGCACGGCGTGCGGCGCTGGCAGCGTCCAAGGCTGGGAAGGAGCGTGAGAAGGACGCCGGGCGGAAGGCTGAGGGCCCCGTCCCCGGAAAGGCGCTGGATCGGGAAGAGCTGAAGCGCCTCAAGCGCGAGCAGGCCGAGCAGCGCAACGCCCTCTATAAGAAGATGCGCCCCAAGCAGGAGGCGTATGCCAAGCTGGAAACGCAGCTTGAGGCGTTGCTGACGGAGCAGTCGGATGTCGAAGCCGCGCTTGCCGATCCTGAGGTGTATGCCGACGGGAACAAAACGACGGAACTGCTCAAGAAGTTCAGTCAATTGAAGGAATCAAGCGAGCAGGCGCTGGAGAAGCTCGGCGAGCTGGAAGCCGAGCTTGCGGAACTGGAAGCGCAGCGCGCCGCCCTGTCGATGAACGGCGGCGGGGATGAATTGTAGGCGTTCAGCCTGAAGAGTAAGGAGAATCTTGTGGCCAGAGAAATCACCGAGCGCCGCCGGGCCAAGTTGGAACGTGTGCTGCGCTGGCGTCAGAAGGATTTGACGCTGGTGCTGGCGAATATTCATGATCCGCATAATGTTTCGGCTATTTATAGGAGTGCCGACGCGTTTGGGGTTGCGGCGCTGCATCTCTATTATACGGATACGGCGTTCCCGGAGCTCGGCAAGAAAAGTTCTGCGTCCGCCCGCAAGTGGGTGGAAAGCGTCCGGCACCGCAGCGCCGAGGAACTGTACGCGGCTCTCAAGGCGGGCGGGCATCAGATCCTCGCCACGAGCTGCACGCCGGAATCGAAGCCCCTCGGGGCCTACGACTTCACGAAGCCCACGGCGGTCATCATGGGCAACGAGCACAGCGGCGTTCCCGCCGAATTGAACTCGCTGGTGGACGGCGAGGTGTACATCCCGATGTACGGCATGATCCAGAGCTTCAACGTCTCCGTCGCTGCGGCCGTCATCCTGTCGGAAGCCTCGCGCCAGCGGGTGCAGGCGGGCATGTACGACCGCCCGAGCTACCCGCCGGACGAGCTTGCCGCCCGCCTTGAGGCGTGGATAGAAAAATGAGCCGGGTCTGTCATTGACCTTTCTCCGTCCTATTGGGTAAGAGAGGAAAGAAGGCTCAGGGAAAGCGGGCCCTCGGCCCGATGGGAACGGTCGGAACATGTCCTGCAATATGGGGAACTTCATGAATCTTCGCGTGTTCGCTTTGCTTGGCGTCCTGTTGCTTGCCGGGTGTTCGGGGTTGTCAGTGCGGCATCTTCCGAGCAATCCGTGGAAAAATGAGGCGTCCCAGAACATCCAGATGCGTTACCTCGCCTTCCAGTATCAGGTGATACCGGTGGGGAATGAGCTTGGGATCGTCGCCGAGGCC
>URTO01000044.1 GCA_900550745.1 uncultured Desulfovibrio sp.
GGGCTTTCTCCTCCCTTCCCCCAGGCCCCCATCCCTCCTCTTCCTAAGACTTTGGTGTTTATCGAATCCTTGTTGTCGGATTCGGGGGAAGTGGGAGGGATATTCCCGTATATTTTGCTGTCTGATTCGGGTGAAGCCGCAGTTTCAGGGGATGCGTGGGAAGGGCCCCCGCGCCCCGTGCCGTTCTGTTCGGGGGCAGCCGGGTTTTCGGGGAGGGGGAAGGGGAAATCCCGCAAGCCGCGCTGTGTTGGGGCACATCTGGGGTTTTGTTTCCGCACACGTTGTTGTGTTCGGATGAAACCGGGGGGATGCTCCTGTAAATTTTGCTGTTTGATTCAGGTGAAGCCGCAGTTTCAGGGGATGCGGGGGAGGGAACCCCGCGTCCCGCGCTGTTCTGTTCGGGAGCAGCCGGGTTTTCGGGGAGTTGGGAGGAGGGAGCCCCGTGCATCGTTTCCCGGATTGCGGAGAGGGCTTCGGCAAGGCGGCGGTGGTCTTCGGGAAAGCGGACGGCGGCACGGAACCACGAGCCGTCTTCAAGCCCATAATAGTTGGAGCAGTCGCGGACGGCGATGCCGAAGCGTTTGAGGAGGATGTCGAGCAGGTTGCGGGGCGCGCCGGGCCAGCGGAACAGGACGTAGTTGGCGGCGGAGGGGTAAACCTCGATTCCCGGCAGGGACGACAGGGCGGCGGCGAGATCCGTGCGGCGTTCGGCATTCTCGGCGCGGGTTTGTGCGGCGAACCCCGAAGTGTCCGCGAAGACGGCTTGCGCGGCGGCCAGCGCAAAGGCGTTGACGCTCCACGCGGGCAGCTCGTCCCGGATGGCCTGCGCCAGCCCCGCATCGGCGGCGAGATATCCGAGGCGTACCCCCGGAACGGCATGGAACTTGGTCAGCGAGCGCAGGACAAGGCCGTTTTGGGGAAGCCGCCGCAGTACGGAAGCCTCCGTTTCCGTCCCGGCGTATTCAACAAACGCTTCATCAATGATCCAGAGGAGATCGGATCGCGAGGACATGAGGCGCAGGCATTCGTCCGGGGTACGGAACAGCCCCGAAGGGTTACCGGGATTGGCAAGGAAGACCGCCGAACCCGCAGGGGCATCGCTGAGCGCGCCGAGCAGATCCCGCGTGGGCACGGCTGCATCTTTTTTCGTTTTTGCGTCTGTTGCCGGGTCGCCCTGATTTGTTTCAATGATGCCCCCCCATACGGGGATGGCCTCTATCCCGGCGAGGCGGCAGGCTATGCCGTATTCGCTGAATGCGGGCTCGACCACGCGCACGGAAGGTACGCCGCGCTTGCGGAGCACGCGGGCAAGCGCGTGGATAAGCTCGTTGCTGCCGCTCCCGAAGACGAAGCGGGAAGCGTCCATCCCATGATGCCGGGCCGCCGCGAGCATGGCTTCCTCGGCATGGGGGGAAGGGTAGGCCGCGAGCGTGGCCATGGCCCGGAACAGCGCGGCACGGATGAACTCCGGCGGGCCTTCGGGCCGCACGTTCACGCTGAAATCCAGCAGGGACGCCGGATCGCATCCGGCTGTAGCCGCCATGCGCAGCAGGTCGCCGCCGTGGGCTTCGGGTTTCATAATGGTTTCCTCTTTCTCAGGTTGCCGGGGCGGTTTCCCTCAGGCGTACTTTTCCGGGGCTGTCGTGCGGGCCGAGGCCGCCGGTTCAGGCCATCAGATTGGTATGCCGCTTTCCATAAACAGGGCCTCAAGGATGCAAGCCGCACAGGTTTCGGGATCGGTGCGGGTGGTGTCCACAGCCATCTGGTTGGGGAGCGGCACATGGATGGAGCGCGCCTGACGTTCGGCGTGCCCCCAGTCCGGCGTGCGATCCGTGCGCAGGGACTCGCGGCGCTGCAATTCCTTGGCGTCGCAAGTGACCTGTACGGACAGGATGGGAACGCCCGCCAGCCGTCCGAGCAGATCGTCGACCCAGCCCGGATCTTCTCCGATGACGTGATCCGCGATGACCCACGCGCCCGTCTTTGCCGCCGCCGCGACGCCGGCGTGGAAAGTCTCGATGAGCGGAAGGCCCGTTTGCGCAAGCCCCGCGAGTACGGATTCATGCCCCCCCGTGCTCGCCCTCAGAAGCTGATCGATGGAAAGCGCCATGCAGCACAGCCCGTAATCCGCATGAAGCCGCGCTTGCAGCGCCTTGGAAAGCGTGGTCTTCCCCGAACTCGACGGCCCGTTTAAGAGGATGACCTGACCGGAGGGGAGCGTGCCGGAAGGGCGTGCGCCCCCCTGAAGGGCCGGGCTGCCGAAATCCCGGTGAACCCCGATCCGGGGGGAATCCGCCGCCTCTCCATTCGCCGCCCCATCCGCCGCAAGGCTGGCATCAGGCTTCCCGTGCTTTCCGCTTTCCCCGTGTGTTCCATCAGGGGTGTGGGAGAAACAGGGGAGAGGGGAAGGGTGGTCTTCACCGTTTATTCCGTGTTTTCCTTCATTTCCCCAATAGAGATGGACATATCCGGCCCTGACGTTGCCGAAGGCGACCCCGGCTTTTTCGATGCCGGAACGGGTGCTGACTTCATACAGGGGCGGGTAATCGCGGTGCAATTCGATGTCCGACCAATGGAACTCGTGCCCCCGGAAGACCCCGCCCTGCAAGCCGAAGGGCGCGCCGGAGAGCATGGAGGCCTCCCGATACCCAAGGGAACGGATGCGCCCGCCCATGCGCGCCGTGGCGTCGATGACCCCGCACATGGGCCAGATGCGGAGCCCGCCCCGTGTGCCCCCGTCCTCCCCGGAGGCTTCGAGCGTGGCGCAAAGATACATATAGCCGCCGCATTCCGCATAGATTTCCCCGCCTTGTGCGGCGAAATCCCGGATGCTTTCCCGCATGGCGGCGTTTTCGGACAACTCGCGGGCGAAGACTTCGGGATAGCCCCCGCCGAGGTACAGCGCCTCAATGCCGGTCGGCAAGGCCGTATCCGAAAGCGGGGAAAAGGGGACGGGTTCCCATCCCCGCGCACGCAGGACGCGCTCGTTTTCCTCGTAATAGAAGCGGAAAGCCTTGTCCTTGGCGATGCCCATGCGCCGGGGGCGGGCCTCTTTTGGGGAAAAGGCCCCTCCTCCGGGGGCGATGCCCATGCGATCGGGCCGGAGGCTTGCCGCAAGCGGCGGTTCGGGCAATTGGGGCGGTTCCGGGCGTTCCGACGTGGTCAGAGCAAGAAGGCGGTCAATGTCGAGATGCCGTTCCGCCATATCCGCCAGCGCGTCGAGCCATGCGGGGGGCGTCCCGGCCTCTTCCGGGGGGATGAGCCCAAGCTGGCGTTCGGGGAGCCGCCATTCCTCACGCCGGGGTAGCGCGCCGAGCAGCGGCGGAAGGCTGGAGCGTTCCAATGCCTCGCGCAGTATGTCCGCATGGCGGGGGCTTCCCACGTTGTTGGCGATGGCCCCGATGAGGCGGACGCCCATGCGGGCGGCATGAAGCCGGAACCCGGCGACGAGCGCAGCCGCGGAACCCGCCATGCCCCTGCCGTTGAACACGAGCACGGCAGGAATGCCGAGGGCGCGGGCGCAGTCGGCCGTGCCGCCCGCCGGATCGCCGGGATCGCGGCTGTCGAAAAGCCCCATGACGCCCTCGCAGACGGCGGCGTCGGCATCGTGCGCGCGGCTTCCCCACAGCGCCCGGACTCCGTCGCGGCCCATCATCCACGTATCGAGGTTGCAGGCGGGCCGCCCGGTGGCTTGGGCATGGAAGCTCGGATCGATGTAGTCCGGCCCGCATTTGAACCCCTGCACCCGCAGGCCGCGCCGGGCAAGAGCCCGCATGAGCGCGATGCTCGCCGTGGTCTTGCCCTCGCCCGAACGGGGCGCGGCGATGCAAAAGGCGTGGAACGTCGCGTGTCGCATAGGCTGTTTCCCTTCCCAGTCCCTGTTATTCCATATATTTCTCGACATACCCCCGCGCCTCATACATGGCCCCGGCGTCCGTAACCGTGCGCGGGCCGCCGATGATGACGAGGGTGGACATATCCACTTCGTCAGCGGGGAAATCGGCGAGCCTGCCGATCCATTTGGCCTCCTGAGGCCGTCCGGCATGGCGGACGTAGGCGCACAAGGCCTCGTCCCCGCGATGTTCCCTGAAAATGCCGAGCGCCTCCGCGAGCAGATGCCGCCGTTTGCGCCCGGCGGGGTTGTAGAGCGCCACCGGCAGGGCGGACTGGGCCACGGCCCGCAGGTTTTGCCGCACTTCATCCGAAGGGACAAGCAGATCGGAAAGGCTCACCAGTGAAAAGCCGTTCTGGAGCGGCGCCCCAAGCGAAGCCGCCGCGATGTTCGCCGCCGTGATGCCCGGCAGGACGCGGATCGGGATGCCCGCGAATTCCGGTTCCCGCGCCCGCAGCTCGAACAGCAGTCCCGCCATCGCTAGGATGCCGGGATCGCCGGAGCAGACCATGCAGACCTCCTGCCCGGCTGCGGCGGCTTCGAGCGTGGCCCGGCACCGTTCCACCTCTCCCATCATGCCGTTCTGGATGATGTTTTTCCCGGCGATGCGATCACGGATGAAATCGACGTAATGGCTGTATCCCGCCACCGTGCCGCAGTGCCTGAGCGCGGCATCCACCTCAGGCGTAATCTGCCCGGAAGCGCCGGAACCAAGCCCCACGACCACGACCTGCCCGCCTGCGGCCTTGGGTGCGGAGAGGTGCGGCAGCCGGGCCAGCGCCAGCGTGACGTCCCCAAAGGCGGCTTTCGGGGCATACAGTTTGGGCTGGGGGGTTGAGCCGTACCCGGCGGAAAGCAGGCACGCGGCCTCGCTCACCGAAGCGGTGCCGACCTTTTCGCGGACTTTGGCCGAAGGCGTGGGCACGGGCACGGCGTCAAGCCGGGCGGCGGGGTGGAACTCCACAGGCACCTGCCATTTTTCGCCCAATTCGAGGATGGCGGGCTCATCGGTCTTCACGTCGCACGAGGCGATGGCGGCGATGTGCTCGCGCCGCAGGCCGAGATCGGAGAGATGGCCTTCCGCAATGAGCCGCAGTTCCAACGGCTCGACCCCACGGCGGCACCCCACGCCAAGGACAAAGGATTTCTGGGTAATGTCAAGATGCCGTACGCCTTCGGGAACCGTGCCTTCGGCATCCCAGAGTACGGCATGGCGGGCAGTGATCGTTTCCGGCCTGTCCGTATAGGCGACCTGATCCGTCCCGGCGAAATGGCGGTCGAATATCGTGCGGGGGCCGCAAAAGGCAATCGGTTCCCCGGAGAGCAGGGCGGCGTTGAGGCTGCGGATGGCGTCCGTATTGAGGATGCGCGCATGTTCCTGGGCGGCGGCCTCGTCAAAGGCGGGGAGGCCGTTGACGTCCGTGGCGGTGCTGACCACGGCCTGCCCGCCGGTGATGCGGGCCACGCGCCGGGCGAGGCGGTTCGCGCCGCCGAGATGCCCCGAAGTGAGGCCGACCACATGGCTGCCGCTTTCCGAGCAGGACAACACGGCGGGATCGCTGGCCTTGTCCCTGAGCAGCGGGGCAATCTTGCGCACGGCTATTCCGGTCGCGCTGATGAAGATATGCGCATCGAACTGCCTCCAGTTGGCGGACAGGGCCGCGTCAAAGGTTTCCCCCGGCGTGTATATGACGTCCGGCGCATCCGTGGGGCGCGTGGAATGGATCGCCGTGGGCAGGCCGAGCCCGGCGGCGATTTCCTTGGCGCGGACAACCCCCTTGTCGGTAAAGGCATACAGGGCGCAGCGCCCGTCAAAGGCTTCATTGGCGAGGTGGTTTCTGTAGCCATGTGAAAAACCCGCGCCGTAAAGCCGTGACCTGCCGCCTTGGGCATCCAGCGCCCGGCCCACGAAAATGAGCGCCTGCCGCCCAAACCCCGCCTCTTCGACCTTGCGCGCAATGTCGGACACCGTGCCCCGGAGGATGCGCTCGTCAGGCCATGTCGCGCGGTAAACCACCGCCGCCGGGGTATCCGGGGGCAGGCCTCCCTCAGCCATGAGATCCGCCGTCAGGCCGTCGATTTTCCCGGTGCTGAGGAAGAATACCAGCGTAGCCCCGGTTTGTGCGAAGGCCGCCGCATCCTCGCCCTTGGGCATGGGGGTGCGTCCGGGGGTGCGGGTGAGCACGACGCTTTGGCTCACGTCGGGGCAGGTAAGCTCGCAGCCGAGGGCCGCCGCCGCGCCGAAGACGCTGCTCACGCCGGGGACGATGCGCGAGGCGACGCCTTTTTCGGCAAGGGCGCGGATCTGTTCATTGATCGCGCCGTATATAGCCGGATCTCCGGTGTGCAGGCGGACGACGCGCTTTCCGGCAAGGGCGGCTTCGCTCATGGCGGCGACCTGCTCCCCAAGGTTCATGGAGGCGCTGTCCCTGCATTCGCAGCCGGGCTTGCAGCGCTTGAGGTGTCCGGGGTTGACCAGTGACCCGGCGTACACCACGAGGTCGGCCTGTTCCAGCGCATTCAGGCCGCGCAGGGTGATGAGGTCTTCCGCGCCCGGCCCGGCGCCGACGAATTCGACGAAAGGAGTGTTCATGGCATTATCTCTTTCTGGAATGTAAACAGGTAGATGGTGTTCTGTTGCTTCAAGTGGTGGTTCGTCCCGGCAATGGGCTGCTCGTGGGCAATGTTGAGGCTGCACAGGCCGGTTCTCCGCTCAGGGGACCAAGCGTACAGGGTATGGAAGCTTTCGAGCGTCACCGCGCTCACTACCATGATGCCGCCCGGCGCCAGCCTTTCCATGCACGCCTCCAGCAGTTCCGGCAAGCCCCTCCCGCCTCCGCCGATGAAGACGCGGTCGGGGGGAGGGAGGAGGGAAGGGGCGGAGATGCCGGGGGAAGGGGAGAGGAAACCCTTCTGAAGAAGGGTTGTCCTCTCCCCTTCCCCCGGGCCCCCATCCCCTCTCTTTCCCAAGACTTTCGACTGGTGGGGAGGCTGCGCGGCGGGAGTTCCGTTGTATGGGGAGGCAAAGGGGTTGCCGGACTGCCCGCCGGGGGGCACGCTGCCGCGCGGAGAGGCTGGGGAAATGGCGGTCGCCGCAATGCCGCACGCGGAGGAGGGGTCGGATTTCGTCCTATGGCTGTACGCCTTGGGCATTTCGCCGCACGGTGAGGCGGGCATGGGATGTTCCCTGTTCCCAGCCTCCCGCACGGAAGTTTCATTATGCGTGGCGTCGTGGGTGTTGGGCCGGGGAAGGCCGGGCGTGCCGCTTGGCAGGCTGTCGATGGACGAGGCGGGGGAAATGGTGACCGTCCATTCTTTCCTGTCCGCAATGCCGCACGGGGAGGAGGGTTCGGATTCAGCCCTATGGCTGTACGCCTTGGGCGTTTTGCCGCACGGGTAGGCGGGCATGGGATGTTCCCCATTTCCAGCCTCCCGCACGGAAGTTTCATTATACGGGGCGTCGGGGGTGCTGGGCCGGGGAAGGCCGGGCATGCCGTTTGGCAGGCTGCCGATGGACGAGGCGCGGATAAGCCCAAGGGCGTCACCGATGTGGAGCGTATAATTGGGGACGCCCAGACGGGCGCGGTTGCGCTCAATGATTGCGCCGCGTTCGGGTTTGCGTTCGATGCCGATGACGTTGAGGTTGGGCCGCAGCCCGGCGGCTTCCAGCCCCACGGAACCGCTTCCGGCCCCGATGTCCCACAGCGTGCCCCATGCCGGAAGCCGCAGCCGCGACAGGATCACCGCCCGCACGTCGGAGGCGGTAATCAGGTTGTTTTCGCGTTCATAGTCTTCTTCAGGAAGCCCAAGGGTGAGTATCGGCGCCGGGATACTGCGGACTGCGGGGGCGTCTTCGCGGGGGCCGGGGCGCGCATCAAGGGCAAAGCGGGCGACGCTATGGGGGGCGCAGCCCCAATGGTTCGGAAGCAGAAGCAGGATGGACGTAGGGCCGCATTCAGTGCGGGCCAGATCCGCCAGTGGGCCTGAAAAGAGGCGTTCCTTGGGCGAACCGAGGCGTTCGGCAATGACGGCGGCGCGTTCGGCGGACGCGGGATGGAGCTTGAGCACTGCCTGCGCGATGGCATGGGCGGGGTAGCGGCTTCCGGCATAGGCTACGGAAAGCGGGGCTTCGGCAATGGCGCGGGCGGGCAAGGCTTCGCCGGAATGTGCGCTGAACAGGCGGGCGTCCTGCCACGGCAAGCCGAGCCGATGAAACAGCGCCTGAAAAGCGGTAATGCCGGGATGATGCACGATGGCGTCATCGGGGCGGGCCATGCCGGAAAGCGTGCCCCCGAACCCGTGGTACAGCGCATCGCCTGAAGCCAATACCACGACGTGCCGCCCGGCCCGGCACAAGGCGAGGGCATCCGCCGCATCCTCACGGGCTTTCGCGCCGATGATCCGGGTCAAACGGGCCTCCACAGGACAGGCTCCCAGAAGCGCCCGTGAACCAAATACCACGTCCGCCCGGCCGATCAGCCCCAGCGTTTCGGCGTCCTTGGGAAAGCCGACGCCGCACGATACGACATCAATGCGTCCCGCTTCCGTATCCGTTCCGTTGCCGCCCATAGCCTTCAATCCTTTAGGGTGTTGACCATCAACTTATTGTTGTTTTTCGTTTTATAGAAAGAATGAACCGTGTTGGGATAAGCCATTCCGTTGCCGACGCTTCAGCCCCGGCGTTTCGGCGTCCTTGGGAAAACAATGCCTCAGTCCTTTTTGCCGTCTAGAAAATAGGTTAGGCCAATCATTCCGCTGTGTTCAGGAGGTTCCGCTTGCCTCCCGTTTTTTGTTCCGGGCGCTTCGGAGGAAGAAGAGGCATGGGGAGGCTCGCCTTGTCCCGATAAAGGCGTTCCGCTGCCTTCCGGCTCTTTCCGCCCGCCCCGTTTTTCTTCAAATAAAAAGTGCCCTTCAAAATCAAAGACAAGCAGCCGCAGCGCGACGCCTTCCCCGCAGCGGCGGGCGAACTGTCCGAGGGCGGTGCGGGCGAGGCGCTGGAGGATGCCGGGCCGATCCGCTTCGGGGATGGACAGAAGCGCTTCCCGCACGGAAACGCTGTGCGCCAGCGCATCGTGCAGGGCCTTTTCCCCCGGCAGGTGCTTCCGTACCTCGGCACGCAGCAAGTCCATGTCCTGACTGACCTTGTGGGCATGGGTGTTCTCAAAACCCGCCGCATATTTGCACAACTTCCCCGCCATGCAGGCCACGGCGATTTCGCGCATCCCGTATTCACAGGCCGCGGCGAGGCTCTCCGCGATAAAGTCCCCGATACAGGCAAACGCCGTCTCAGGCAGGTGGGGAAGCCGCCGTTCCGCGCCGGACTTCGTGCGCCCGCCGGTGCAGAACACCATTGTCGTCCCGTGGGCCGTATGGTGCGATTTTACGCAAATCCGCACGGTTTCGATATAGGCTTCGTGGCTGTAGGGGCGCACGAGCCCGGTCGTTCCGAGGATCGAGATCCCGCCGACAACGCCAAGGAGCGGGTTGAGGGTATGTTTCGCCAGCTCTTCCCCATTCTCCACGCCGATTTCCAGCAGCCAGCACCCGGCGTCGAGCCCGGCGCGGCGCAGGTTTTCCACAATCATCCGGCGCGGGCCGGTGTTGATGGCCCATTTGCCCTGTTCGCAGTCCAGGCCGGGGCGGGTACACAGCCCTACGCCCGCCGCACCGCGCAGGATGACCGTACCGCCGCCTACGTTCAGCGTATAGTCTTCTTCCCGTGCGTCCGAAGCCGAGCACTTCCGCATATTTCCGAACAGGATCGCGCCGTGCGTGCAGTCCGGGTCGTCGCCGCCGTCCTTGCGGATGGCCGCCATGTGTCCCTCATCCGGCTCAAGCAGCGGGAGCATGCGTTCCCCCCCATCGAGGAACAGCATTCGGAGAGCGGGCAGGGGCGTTTCCGGCTGCGTCAGCTGCAGCCACGCCGCCGTCGCCACCGCCGCCGCGCACGCGCCCGTGGAGTAGCCCCAGCGCAAAGTTTTTTGTTCGGTCTGTTTCATGGCGCGTTGGATCGGGTTGGGGTATGCGAACTGGGGGAGGGGAGGGAAAACCTTTCTGGAGAAAGGTTTTCCCTCC